>CAZMPE010000203.1:2273-5534 GCA_964567955.1 uncultured Phycisphaeraceae bacterium
ACCGGTCGGGTGCGGGTCAAGGGCAAGCACGTGCGGTGGGACACGCTGCGTCCGCACCGGTCGGTGACGGCCTTTGACGAGAAGGAACTGCGGATCTACTACCCGGATCAGTCGGCGATGGAGGTGTTCGAACTCTCAGGCGACCTCGGCCGGCTCGCGTCCTCGCCGCTGCCGCGGCTGGATGTGCTGCGCGAGCAGTTCGAGATGGCGCGTCTGGAGGCGGGGGCCTTCAAGGACGACGGGTCTCCGTTGCCGGCGGCGTCGCTGGGGCTTCGGCTGACGCCGCGGGCCGAGTCGATGCGCGAGCACGTGGCGGAGGTGCGGGTGCTGATCGATACGGCGACGGCGTGCCTTTCGCGGATGGAGATGACGGACGCGGACGGCGAGACGACGCTGCTGATTCTGAAGGGTGCGCGGGTGAATACCGGGGTTCGTGACGCGGACGTGGAACTCGTGGCGCCGGCGGGGACGGCGGTCTCGCGCCCGCTCGATGGACTACGGGGGGGGCCTTGATCGGCGTGCGGGCACGTCTGCGGCGCGGCGCGGCGACGTTCTGGATCTGGATTCTCCTGTGGCACCTGGCGCACGCGCCGTGGGTCGTGTGGGTCTTGAGGCCGATGATCCTGTTCTTCGCGCTCCGCTGCTCGAAGTCGATGCTGGACGGGACGGGCGCCAATGCGCGCCGGCTGCTTGGCCCGGGATCGAGCGCGGCGGAGCGGCGGCGGCTGTCGCACGCGGTCATCCGGAACTTCTTTGAGTTCATCGTCGAGCTGGGGCGTGGGCACGGGGTCGAGGAACTGCGGTCGCGGATCGAGTCGATCGAGGGCCGGGAGCACTACGAGCGGGCGCGGGCGGCGGGGCGCGGGACGATCGTCGTGACAGCGCACCTTGGGTCGTTCGAGACGGGCGTGGCCGCTCTTCGGGAGCACGAGGAACGGGTGCACGTGGTGTTCGCGCGCGATCCGCTGCCGATCTTCGAGCGAGCGCGGGCGGCGCAGCGGGAGCGGCTGGGCGTGATCGAGGCGCCGGTGGGGCTCGACTGGACGATGTGGGTGCGGCTGCGCGATGCGCTGCGGGCTGACGAGGTGATCCTGCTGCAGGGGGACCGCGTGATGCCCGGGCAGCGGGGCGTGCGAACGGTGTTCTTCGACGGGCACGTGCTGCTGCCCGCGGGGCCGGCGAAGCTCGCGCTGGCGAGCGGGGCGCCGATCGTTCCGGTCTTCGCGGTCCTGCTGCCGGACGGCCGTGTCCGGATCAAGATGGAGGAGGCGGTCTTCGTTGAGGAAGGGGACTGCCCCGAAGAGGTCACGCGCCGGCTGGGCAGGGTGATCGAGGGCTATGTGCGCCGGTACCCTGAACAGTGGCTGCGGGTGGACCGGGCGTGGTGCGAGGATCAGGAGAGCGCGGCTTCCCAAGGATGATTCCGTGAGCGACGAGGTCGTGATCACCGGCTGGGGGATGGCGACGTGCCTGGGCGTGAGCGCCGAGGAGACGTGGGGGGCGGTCGGCGCGGGGCGGTGCGGCATCGGGGCGACGCCGGCGCTCGAGACGATCCCGAAGGATCACAAGGGTGGGGGGCAGGTCCCCGATCTGCCGGCGGATTTCTGCGCTGATGGAGCGCGCGATGTTCGTTACCTGCGATGGGCGATCACGGCGGCGCTGCGCCGCGCGGGGACGGAGGGGGCGCTGCCGTACCCAAGCGAGCGGTGCGGGATTCTCATGGGGACGACGCTGCACGGGATGCGCGCGGCGGGGGAGTTTCTGCGGACGGGTTCGGTGGAGCCGCTGCGCGGCTTCCTGGCGCCGGCGGTTCTGACGGCGGCGACGAGGGGGCTGGGGATCGGCGGGGTCTCGGCGACGACGTGCTCGGCGTGTTCGTCGGGGCTCGGGTCGATGGCGCTGGCGATGACGCTGCTGCGGGCGGGGCGGCTCGATCTCGTGATCTGCGGCGGGTACGACTCGATCAGCGAGTACGCGTACGCGGGTTTCGACAGCCTGCGGCTGGTGTCGGCCGGGCCGCTGACGCCCTTCTGCACGGGGCGCGAGGGGATGAAAGTCGCGGAGGGGTACGGGGTCGTCGTCGTCGAACGCCTCGCGGACGCGGAGCGGCGCGGGGCGAGCGTGCTGGCGCACGTGCGGGGAGTGGGGGAGTCGGCCGATGCGCACCACCTGACGCAGCCGCGGCCTGATGGCGACGGCGCGGCACGGGCGATCGTCGGTGCGCTGGCGGATGCGGGGCTGAGCCCGGCGCAGATCGGTCTGATCGGCGCGCACGCGACGGGTACGCCGAACAACGACGGGGCGGAGCACGCGGCGTTCCGTCGCGTGTTTGGTGATGCGCTGCCGGGCGTGCCCGTGGTCGGGTTCAAGAGCCATATCGGGCACTGCCTCGGCGGAGCGGGGGCGGTGGAGTTGATCCTGTCGGCGATCGCGATGGAGAAGCAGACGGCTCCGCCGACGGCGAACGTGGAGCCGGCGCGGATCGAGTTCCCGGGCTTGCGGGTGACATCGGGGGTCGGCACGCCGGCGCGGATCGAGGCAACGCTGAACACGTCGCTCGGGTTCGGCGGCGCCAACACGTGCATGATCCTGACGCGGTCGGCGCGCACGGATCGGCCGTGGCGCGGGGCCAGGGAGCCCGCGTTGATCACGGGCGTCGGGGTGGTGCTGCCCGGGGCGATCGGCAATGCGGCGTTCGTCGAACGGCTCGCGGCCGGAGGACGGACGGATCCGGGGCCCATCACAGAAGAGAGCATCGCGGACCTCGTGAACGCGCGGCGCATCCGGCGGATGAGCGAGTACGTGAAGCTCACTCTTGCGGCGAGCGTGTGCGCGTGCCGGGACGCGGGGATCGAGGACACCGCTGCCTTCGGCGAGACGTGCCATGCGATCCTGGGGACGACGCACGGTTCGGCCGGATTCTGCGAGGCGTACTACGGGCAGATCGTCCGGGAGGGGATCGGCGCGGCGAACCCGAGCCTCTTCGCCGAGGGCGTGCCCAATGCCGGGAGCGCACAACTGAGCCTGATGCTCGGTCTGAAGGGGGCGTGCCAAACGATCATCGGGGAGCGGACGGCGGGGCTGACGGCGCTGGGCCTCGCCGCGCTGCGCATCGAGACGGGCCAGTGGGACCGGGCGATCGTGAGCGCGGGGGAGGAGTACAGCGAACTGGTCTGCCGCGTGTACCGCGAGTGCGGCCTGTGCCGAGGGGGGGGAGCGGGGCGGGTGGAGCCGTTCGGATCGGGAGGATTCGCGGCGGGC
>CAZMPE010000204.1:0-5505 GCA_964567955.1 uncultured Phycisphaeraceae bacterium
CGGATTGTCGGCACCAGTCGGCCCCGAGCGGCCGCCTGGTGGCACCCGGCGGCGAAACACGGGCGTCGCCCAGAGCGGAGAAGCGCAGGGCGCGGGCGAGGAATCCGCTCTAATCAACGGCGCACAATTAGAACGGAGAGAAGATCAGGGGCGCACGCCGACGGGATCGGTCGTCACCGCGGCGCCACGATCGGCAGCGGCTTGATGACGCGGATCTCGTCGCGGGCAAGGTCCCAGATCATGCGGGCGGCGCTGACCGGTGTGGCGCGCCGGACGTCGAAGATCGTGACCGATCCGTCGTCGGGGGCGATCAGGTCCAGCACGCCCTTGACGGCGTCGTACTCAACCCGGTCGGCGGAGAGTTCGCGCTGCGGGGCCTCGCCGGACTTGCCCGACGCGGCGTAGACGGCGCCCGTCGCGACGGCGGATTTGAGCTCGGTGCCGGCGGGCGAACCGTCGGAGCCGCCGGCCTCGTCACCGATCACAGCGGTCAGGTGCTCGCAGACCAGGTTGAGGGCGTCCGCGCCCTGCGACCGGTGGGTGAGACGGACATGCCGGCTCATCTGCATGGTGCCCTCGGCTCGGTTCATGTGCAGCGAGCCGTCCCAGTCAAACAGGGTGTCGCCGCGCGGGCCGACGCCGGCGACCGGCGCGGGCGCGGGGTCGGCGGGGCGGTGGTCGGCGATGAGGAGTCGTCCGGCGGTGGGGATGTCGAGCGTGCCGAGCGTGTTGTCGGCGAGGATGCGCGGGCCCTCCACATAGAGCAGGCGCGTCCGCCGGCGCCCGGACGGAGGTCCCGGGTCCGGCGAGTACCGGGTGGACTCGATGTTCGCGTTCGCCCCGTCGGCCCGCTCGAAGGACGAGCCGGTGGCGACGGCCTTGAGCAGCCGCCGGTCGTCGAGCTTGGCGTCGGCACGCGCCACGCCGGGGTCCGACAGCGGCGAGAGCTCGAGGCGGACGTGCGAGGCGACGAGCCGATCCTGCGAAAGGTCGTCCGGCGTCGCGACGGCGACGACGTCGCCGCGGCACTCGGCGATCCCGCTGCGGTCGTCGAACTCCATGCCCCGGGTGCCCGACGCGCGGACGCCGGATTCGACCGCGGCCGGTGCGCGCCCGTCCCGGTGCTCAAAGGACCAGGGCCCCTCGGCCCGGATGGTGCGCGCGACTCCGTCGAGGTGCAGCGCCGAACCGGCGATCCTCGTCCCGCGGCTGGAGACGTGGGCCCCATCGGGCGCTGCGGCGAAGAGGTCGGCACGCTGCACATCCGGCAGCACGCGGATCTCGTCGGCGCCGGCCGCGACGCCGTCGTCGCGGGTGAACCGCGCGTCGCCCTTGACGGACGCCGCCCGGACTTTCACGTCGCCGTCCTCGGCGCGGTACAGATCGGCGTCCAGCCGCTCGCCGGTCACGACGGAGCCTCGGCTCTCGAGGCGGACCCCGCCCTCGGCCGCGATGCCGGTCGGGTCGGGCTCGTCGCTGGCGGCGCCCGGTTTGAAGGCCACGTCGACGGTGCGCGCACGGAGCGACTCCCCGCGCGCGGAGCGAGCGACGGCGCCCGCGGCGTCCTCGACGTGGAGGCGGGCGAGGCTGGAGGGCTGGGTCTCGGTCGGCTCGAAGTCGGCCCGCACGAACTCGCCCTTGAGCGACGAGCCGCGCTCGACGGCCTGGACGCCGCCGGAAAAGATCGCCTGCTGGAGCGCGCCGGTGAGCCGGTCGCCCTCCATCCGGAAGACGAAGTCCGATTGACCCGTCCAGGAGATATGGCTGGTGTCATCGCGACGGAGGAAGCCGCTGCCCGGCGTGTGCCCGACGCCGGTCGCGAGGCTCAACTCCATGCGCACCGTCTCGAGCAGGCCGCCGGCGGACACAACGGTGACGCTGGCCGGGCCGACGCCGGTCAGCGCGATGTCGCGGGTCGTCGCGCCGTAGTCCAGGGCGGCGCACCGCCCGGTGATACCGGATTCCGTGTCGCCGAACACCACCTGGCCGCTCTTCTCGGCGGTGGCCCGCAGGGCGACGTGGTTTTCCTTGAGCTCGGGGGGCGCGCTGTCCATGGGGCGGACCACGCACGGACCGGTCCAGCGCATCACGACGACATCCGGGGACGCCACCTGCACGGCGGGACGCACGGGCGTGCCACCGGCACGAGGCTGCTCGGGCTGGTAGGCGACGCGGGTGATCGCCGGCCCGCCGGCGCTGCGCGGGGCGATCGCCCCCATGGACAGGACGCTGCCGATCGCGCCCTCGGGCAGGCGGTTGTCGAGCAGCCGCGTCCAGAGGGCCAGGCGGTCCGCCTTCAACTCGCGCGACCCCGTCGTGATCACGATCGCGTCGGTGAACACGGTCTGGTACAGGCTCTCGACAGGGGGCGGCGGCGGCTTCACGGGCTGCGGTGCGGGGTCGTCATGAGGAACCCGCGGCGGGGCGACGGCGAGACGCGCGCCCGACGGGTGCGCCGCGGCTCGAGCCCGTGCGTCCCGCTTGGCCGGCCGGAGCGTGATCGTGTCGCCGCGCTTCACCTCCAGCAACTCGATCCGCTCGCGGATCTCGTTCAGGATGAGCTTCAGACCGGTGCCGCTGAAGTCGACGGTCTCCGAGGTCACGGCGATACGGTTGGGAGAGGACAACTCGCCCAGCGTCGTGTCGAAGGTGAGGCTCTCGGTGCGCAGCACGACCGCGGCCTTGTCGAGAGCCGGGTCGATGCGGGCGCCGTCGGGGCGCGGGTCGTACAGGCTGACGGCGACCTTGCCCGTCAGCGTGCCGGACTCGGGGCCGGTGTTGCGGTCGGGCATGTAGACCTGGCCGAGCTCCGCCCGCACGTGGACGGTGCGCCCGTCGCGCAGGTAGATCCACGATTGCGGCCGCTCCATCCGCATCGTGTCGCGCCGCCCGGGGACCGGGTCGGTCCGCTCCGACAGCAGACGGGCGAACACCCGCGTCGGGTCCCGCTTGTCGATGAGCTGGATGTCCTGGCCCGCGGCGCTCAGGAGCGCGGCGTCACCCGCGGTCGCCTCGGGGGGGCGCAACTCGGGGGCGGTGACCTTGCTCCCGCCGCCGCCGGACGTGATGCTGAACCCGCGAAGCACGAAGAATCCGATGGCGCCGAGGAAGAGGATCGCGAATCCCGCGGCGACGAGCGGAGCGACGGAGCGTGGTTGGGGTGCGACGGGCATTCAGGTATCGTACAACCGGAGGGCCTCGTCGATGCGCCCGAGGCGGGTGAGCAGGTGCTCGACGGCTTCACGGACCGCGCCGTGCCCGCCGGGCCGGGTGGTGACAAAGGCGGCGAGGGCCCGGATGCGCGGGTCGGCGTCGGCGACGGCCATGGGGTAGCCGACGCGCTTCATCACGGGCAGGTCGGGCCAGTCGTCGCCGACGTAGGCCATCCGGGCGGGCTTGACGCCGGTCGTCTTGGCCAGCGCGTCGAGGGCGGCGCCTTTGTCGGAAGCGCCCTGAATGACGTGCTCGATGCCGAGTTCCGCGGCGCGGTGGCGCAAGGCCTGGCCGCTGCGCCCGGTGATGATCGCGACCTTGAATCCGAGCTTGCGGCACACGTTGAGTGCAAAGCCGTCGCGGACGTGGAAGCGCTTCGTCTCCTGGCCGTCGTCGCTGATGTAGATCGAGCCGTCGGTGAGGACGCCGTCGACGTCGAGGGCGAGGAGGGCGAGGTCGGAGGGGGGCTGGGTGGGCGGCATGGTGCGTCAGTCGCGGACGAGCTTCATCGCGACGAGGTCCTGGACATCGAGCAGGCCGACGGGGCGGCCCGCGTCGTCGACGACGGGGATCTCGTCCTGGCGGCACTCGCGGATCATGATGACGGCGTCGCGGACGAGAGCGGTGTCGGGGAGCGTGCGGGGAGATCGGGTCATGACCTCGCGGATCGGGCGGATGAGTTCCGCCGCGTCGCGCAGGATCAGGCGGCGCAGGTCGCCGTCGGTGAAGATGCCGGTGAGGCGCCCGGACGCCTGGTCGACGAGCATGATCGCCCCGGGCCGCCGTCCGACCTCGGCGGCGCGCTGCAGGGCGTCGGTGACGGTGGCGGAGTCGGGGATCAGCGGCAGGTTCTTGCCCGCGTGGAAGCGGAGGACATCGGCGAGCGGGCGGAGCAGGCCGCCGAGCGCGCCGCCGGGGTGACGCTTGGCGACGTCGGCGTCGGTGAAGTTCCGGCGGCGTGCCGCGGCGAGGGCGAGCGCATCGCCGAGCGCAAGCGTGGCGGTGGTGGAGGAGGTCGGTGCGACGAACATCGGCGCGCCGGCTTCCTTCTCAACGCCGAGGGCGAGGCAGACGGTCGCGAGCCGGACAAGGCTGGATGGCCCGTTGGAGGTCGCCCCGCCCGTTATGGCGATGACGGGGATGCCGTCCTGCTTGAGGACCGCGGCGAGGTTGACGACCTCGTCGGTCTCGCCGGAGTTGGACAGGGCGATGCAGACGTCGTCGCGCCGGAAGCGGCCGAGATCGCCGTGGGCCGCCTCGGTGGGATGGACAAAGTGCGAGGCGATGCCGAGGCTGGTGAGGGTGGCGGAGATCTTTGCCCCGATCAGCCCCGACTTGCCCAGGCCGGTGACCAGCACGCTGCCGCCGGCGTTGGCGCACTTCTCGAGGAGGGCGACGGCGTCGTGGAAGGGCTTGCCGAGCGTGCCGGCGAGCGCACCGACGGCGGCGGATTCGTCGCGGAGGATCGACTCGGCGAAGGCCCGCTCCTGGGCAAGGTTTGGGTCTGGGGCGGGCCCCGGCATGGCAGAAGGGTAGACTGGGTGGGCGGCGGACGCCGCCACTGGAGCGACAGCGTGAGCGTGGACTACAGGGTGCGGGTCGAGGCGTTCCACGGTCCTTTGGACCTGCTCCTGTTCCTGATCCGTCGCGCCGAGGTCGACGTGACGGACATCCCGATCGCGACGATCGCCGACCAGTACATCGACTACCTGTCGAAGATCGAGCGGGTGGACATCGAGCTGGCCGGCGAGTTCCTCGTCATGGCGGCGACGCTGACGGAGATCAAGTCGCGGATGCTCGCGCCGGCGCGCCCGGAGGAAGAAGAAGAGGGCGCGGCGAGCACGGGGCCGGCGATCGACCCTCGGGCGGACCTGGTCAAGCAGTTGCTTGCTTATAAGAGGTTCCGGGATGCGGGCGAGGCGCTGGATGCACGCCGGCTGGAATGGGAACGCCGGTTCCCCGCGGCACGCGCGGGGATCGACCACGCGAGCCTGCGCGAGGCGGCGGAAGCGCCGGATGAGATCGATGTCGATGACCTGAACCTGAACGACCTGGTCGGGGCGTACTCGACGATCAGCGCGGCGGTGAACTTCGACCGGATGGGCGACCACACGGTCACGTACGACGACACGCCGATCGAGCTGCACGCGGACGACATCATGGACCGGTTGCGGCGCGAGGCGTCGGACGGGCGCGAGATGGAACTGCCGTCGCTCTTCGCGGGGCGGACGCGGTCGGAGATGATCGGGCTGTTCCTCGCGGTGCTGGAACTGGTGCGCCGTCGCGATGTGG
>CAZMPE010000205.1:0-5499 GCA_964567955.1 uncultured Phycisphaeraceae bacterium
GGGCGGGCGACCGCCTCGACGAGTGGGAGATGAAACGCCGCGGCGTGCCGTACCTCGACATTCTCAAGGCCGGCGGCGGGATCATGTCCACCGTCCGGGCCGTCCGCGCCGCCGATGAACGCGAGCTCGGCAGGCTGCTCGCCGCACGCCTCGCCGGCGCGTCGCGCGAGGGCACCACGACGATCGAGGTCAAGAGCGGCTACGGGCTCTCCACCGCGGACGAGCTCAAGATGCTCCGCGTGATCCGCGCCGCCGCGGGCGGCCCCGCCGTCATCCCGACCGCCCTCATCGGTCACGCCATCGACCCCGATGTACCCGGCTTCGTCGAGCGGACGATCGGCGAGACGCTCGACGCCGTCCACGCGGAGTTCCCGGGCATCGCGATCGACGCCTTCTGCGAGAAGGGCGCGTGGTCGCTCGCCGATGGCGTGCGCCTCTTCGAACGGGCCCGGTCGCTCGGGCATCCGGTGCGCGTGCACGCCGACCAGTTCAACAGCCTCGGGATGATCCCGGAGGCGATCCGCCTCGGCGCCGTCAGCGTCGATCACCTCGAGGCCTCGACCCCCGCCGACCTCGCCCGCCTGGCCACGTCGCCCGTGATGGGTGTCGCACTTCCCTGCTGCGGCTTCCACGTGGACGGCCGTTACGCCGACGCCCGGGCCTTTGTCGATGCCGGCGGCGCACTCGCCATCGCCACCAACTGCAACCCCGGCTCCGCCCCCTGCTCGTCCGTGCCCATGGCCATCGCCCTCGCGGTGCGCCACGGCCGGCTCTCGCCCGCGGAGGCCATCGCCGCGTGCACGGTCAACGCCGCTTCGCTGCTCGGCCTGCTCGACCGCGGCACGGTGGCCCCGGGCCAGCGCGCCGACCTGGTCCTGCTCCGCCACCGCGACGAACGCCAGCTCGCCTACGAGTTCGGCGGCAACCCGTGCGACACCGTCATCGCGGCCGGTCGCGTGGTGTGATGATCGAGCGCGACTTTCTCAGGGGCTCCCAGATGGAGTCGGTGATGGTATTGCCCCATTCAATCTCTTCGGCCATGATCAGCCACTCGTCCTCGGAGAGGCCCTCATCATCAGCCGCCACGGCGACAACTTCGCTGTAGAAGGGGAACAGCGACGTTTCGTCCAGCTTCCAAGCGCCGCCCTGCTTCTCGAATCGAACGGTGTTCCCCGATCGAGTCCCATCGAGCACGAGTTGGGCTGACGCGACGTCGTTCGTGACCCGGATGCCGCTCAGCGTCAACGTGGCCGTCTCCTCCGGGTCCGACACATACCACCCCTTGCTGGTGGCAAAGACGACGTACCCGCGTCCATCAAGCTTTTCCAACTCCACTCTCGTCGCCCGATTACGCATCATGAGAATCTCGCTGCGATCAACAAGCGGGAGCCGCAGCACCTGCTCCCGCGGCGCATCCAATGCCTGCTTCACCAGGCGGTCGTAGTAGGCATGCGTCGTGTCGGTGAAGATCGACGCCGCGAGTTCTCCGTTCCGCGTGTTGTTCGCCTTGTCGTAGTTGTCCCAGACCTGCCGGATCTCGTCCACGTCCGGCCCAGTGGGCTCGCAACCAAGGGCGAAGAGGAAAAGGGTCGAGAGCAGTCCACGGCAAAGGAGTGAGGCACGCTTCATTCGGGTACCGACCTTTTGATGCGATGCGATCCCGTGGTGTCGCTGCAGTACTCATCGCGGACGGTTGACGGACAGCGGCTCCCAGATCCATTCGGAGGTCCCCTTGCCGGACCGATCCGCAAGCCGTCTCAGCAGCAGTTCATTCTCGCGGACCCCCATCCGCGTGGCCGCCTGATCGATCAATCCGTCCAGGAAGGGGATGATCGACGTCTCGTCGAACTTCCACACGCCGTCCTGCTGCTCGAAGCGCAGTTTGTAACCGCTCAACTCGCCGCGGTACTCCAGATCGGCCGTGGCCGTGCCCTCGGTGATCACGATCTGGCGCAGCCGCATGCGGGCGGCGGCATCCGCCTCGTCCGTCCACCAGCCGCGGGTGACCGCGACCGAGACGTAGCCGCGTCCGTTGAGCTTCTCCAGCTCTGCCTTCGTCGAGAGATGGCGCATCCCGAACACCTCGGCCCGCTCGACGGCGCGCAGCTTGTCAAACGTGTCCCGGTTGCCGGTGAGCGCGATCTTGATGAGCCTCTCGTATTGCGCAAACGTGCCGTCCGTCAGCGTGGCGAGCATCTGGTTGCCGTTGCGCGTCGCGGTCGCCTCGTGATAGGACTGCCATGCCATCTGGATCGCTTCCCGGTCCGCCCCTCCCGGATCGCAGCCGGTCAACAACGCCAACAGGATGACGGCGACGCATCGCCCCACCAATGAGTTCGCTTTCATGGGCGATAAGCTACTCGATCCCGAGCCGGAATCAAGCCCCGGAACGCACACACTTGTGGCCGATCACGCCTTCTCAGCCGGGGACGTGCACCGGCAGGGCCGCCGCCGAAACCCGCACCAGGAGCCGATCCCCCGCCCCATGGGCCTCCCCGTCCAGCTGGCAGGGCAGCGAACCGCCCCCGCCCTCAATCTGGACCTCCGTCCCCCGCGCCGTCACGACGCCCTTGGCCCTGGTGTGCCGCCTCAACCTGCACAACGCCGCCCACCACAGTGCCCGGGTCCGCGAGGCACACGGCAGGAAGACCACGTCCAGCACACCGTCCGTCATCGACGCCGCCGGCGCCGGATTCAGCCGCATCGCGTACTGGCGGCTGTTCGCCACAACGACAAGACCTCGCTGGCGATCGACGACCGTTTCCCCGTCCACCCTCACCGTCAGCCGCGGGAAGGCCGGCCGCATCAGCTCGTCGACGATCGGCCGCACGTAGGCCGAGTGCCCGCCCCCCTCCTTCCGTGAGGCGTCCAGCCGGTGCACGACGCTCGCGTCAAACCCGACCGACGCCATCACCAGGAACAGGCGCCGCGTGCCGTCGTCGCCCGCCCATCCCACGTCGACAGGGACCCGCCGCCCGGCCGCGACCGCCCGTTCCAGCGTCTCCGGAAGCGCATCCATCCCGAACTCGCGTGCGAACAGGTTCTCGTTCCCGCACGGCAGGTGATAGACCGACGGCGGATCCACCGGACTCGACAACGCCAGTTCCGCCGCCGCCAGCACCGTCCCATCGCCCCCAGCCGCCACGAGCAGATCCGGGCGCTCCGTCCATGCGGTCCGGACGCTCGCCCTGTCCGCGAGCGGCGCCACCCGGACCGAATGCCCGGCGCGCTCAAGCCGGGGCACGGCCGCGCGCACGCGGTCCGCGGCCCGTCCCTTGCCCGAGCGCTCGTTCATCAGGATCAGGATCTTCATCGGCGACGCAAGCCTACCCCGCCCGCGAGGACGACGGTCTCGCCCTCCCCTACCATGCCGCGATGCTCGGACGCGCTCAGGAGATTGATGTCGAAACGGCCCGCGCCGCGGCCCAGCGCGTCGTGCGCACCCACGAACGCCTCGCCCGCTTCCTGCACGCCGGCCTCACCCTCGGCGAGATCGACCGTTTCGTCGCCCGCACCCTCGACGAGCTCGACTGCAAGTCCTGCTTTCTCGGGTACAAGGTCCCACGCTCCCCCGCCTTCCCCTCCCATGCCTGCCTCAGCGTGAACGAATGCGTCGTCCACGGCACCGCAGGCTACTACACCCGCCCCCTCAAGCCCGGCGACATCCTCAAAATCGACATCGGCGTCGTCTATCGCGGCTGGATCGGCGACGCCGCATGGACCTACGTCTTCGGGGAGATGACCCCGGAGATCAAGCGCCTCACCGACTGCGGCAAGGAGTCCCTCCGCCGCGGCGTCGAGAAGCTCCGCCCCGGCGCCCCCTACATCGAGTGGGCCAAAGAGGTCCAGACCTGCGTCGAGACGGAGTACGGCTTCCACCTCATCCGCGGCCTCGGTGGGCATGGCTACGGCCGAAAGCTCCACGGGCCCCCGTTCATCTCCAACGTCGTCCCCGTCCACAAGGACGAATGGCCGGACGCCTTCCGCCTGGGCCAGCCCGGCACGCTCCTGGCCGTCGAGCCCATGATCGCCGTCGGGACCGGCCAGACGGTCAGCAAACGCAACGAATGGCCCATCTTCACCGCCGACGGCTCGATGGCCGTCCACTACGAGCACGACGTCCTGATCGGCGAGAACGGCCCGGAGACCCTGACCGCAGGGATGGAGGGGCTCAACGACGTGGTCCGCTGACCGCGTATCCTCCCCTCCGATATGAACCGGATAGACGCCATCTTCGCCGATCGACGAGCATCCGGACACAAGGCCCTCATGCCCTTTGTTTGCGGCGGGTTTCCGGGGCCCGGGTCGACCGCCGCCGTCCTCCCCGCCCTCGCCGACGCTGGCGCCGCCGTGATCGAAGTCGGCATCCCCTTCTCCGACCCGATCGCCGACGGTCCGGTGATCGCCGCGGCCATGCACGAGGCCCTGAAGGCGGGCTCGACCCCGATGTCCGTATTCAATGAGGTCGCCTCGGCGCGTTCACAGGTTGCCGCCGGCCTTGTCGCGATGTGCAGTGTCTCGATCGTCCACCGGATGGGAGGTCCCTCCGGGTTCTGCCGCCAGGCCGCCACGGCCGGCTTTGACGGCCTGATCGTCCCCGACATGCCCTTGGAGGAGTCTGCCGACCTGCGAGCGGCCGCCGCCAAGGCCGGATTGACGCTCAGCCTGCTCATCGCCCCGACGACCCCCGACGACAGGGCCGCCCGTATTGCCGAGGCGTCGACCGGCTTTCTGTATCTCCTCGCCCGGTCCGGCATTACGGGCGAGTCCGCCGAACCGCCGAAGATCGGCCCCAGGGTCGACGCCCTCCGCCGTGTGACGCCCCTGCCGATCGCCTGCGGTTTCGGAATCTCGACGACCGCCCATGTCGCCGCCGTCGCCCGTCACGCCGACGCCGCCATCGTCGGCAGCGCTCTTGTCCGGCGGATGGCTGACGCGGCCAGATCCGGGGCCGACCCGGCTCGGGAGGCCGGGGTATTCGTCCGGGAACTCGCCAACGGGCTCTCCCCGGCCGCCGTTGCGCAACGCAAATGACGGCGCCCGCTCCGCTTACGCCCTTGACGGCCGGAATCGGCCCCCGCCGACTTGCAGATTGGCGCGCGCTGGCAACAATCAGGCCAGTGTCCCGCGCCGCCCCGCCGCCCGCACACCGGAATGGAGTCCCCCCCGATGCCAGCCACGATCCGTCACGATGCGGTCACCGCGATCTCGTCCTGGAAAGAGGAGAACGGAAAGATGCACCAGCCGCACGCGCCCATTCTCGATGACGTCGAGAAGAGCTTCGGCGCCGACGTCTTCAGCGAACGGCTGATGCAGCAGCGGCTCCCCAAAGATGTGTTCAAGCGGCTGATGAAGACGGTGAAGCTCGGCGACCAGCTCGACCCGCACGTCGCCGACGTCGTCGCCGCCGCGATGAAGGACTGGGCCGTCGAGAACGGCGCCACGCACTACACCCACTGGTTCCAGCCCCTCACCGGCTCCACCGCCGAAAAGCATGAT
>CAZMPE010000206.1:0-5436 GCA_964567955.1 uncultured Phycisphaeraceae bacterium
GATCGGTACAGGTTGTTCGCGACGATCTCCTCGAGCAGGATCTCGTCGCAGTCTCGCACGATGTTCAGCTTCTCGCGCGTGACCTCGCCCAGCACCCTCACCGCCAGGCCCGGCCCGGGGAAAGGGTGCCGCCAGATGATCTGGTCGGGCAGGCCCAGCACGGCGCCGAGCGTTCGCACCTCGTCCTTGAAGAGATCGCGCAGCGGCTCGACGAGCTTGAAGCCCAGCTCCGCGGGCAGTCCGCCGACGTTGTGGTGCAGCTTGATCCCCGCCGACTGCCCCGCGTGCCCGTGCCCGGATTCGATGACGTCCGGATAGAGCGTGCCCTGCGCGAGGAACTCGACGTCCTTGATCTCTTTGGCGGCCTCCTTGAAGACCTCGATGAACCGGTGCCCGATCCGCCGGCGCTTCTCCTGCGGGTCCGTCACGCCGGCGAGGTCCTTGAGGAAGGCCTCGGACGCATCCACCACGCGAAGGTCGACGCTGAAGTGGTCGCGGAATGTCGTCTCGACAAGCTCGCGCTCGTTGTTCCGCAGCAGGCCCGTGTCGACGAAGACGCACGTCTGGCGGTCGCCCACGGCACGATGGATCAGCGCCGCGGCGACCGACGAATCCACGCCGCCCGAGAGGCCGCAGATCACCCGCCCGCCGCCGATCGTCTCGCGCACGCGCTTCGCGGCGGACTCCGCGAAATCCGCCATGCGCCACGACCCGGCGCACCCGCAGATCTTGAACAGGAAGTTCTGGAGGATGTCCGCGCCGTGCGGCGTGTGGGTCACCTCCGGGTGGAAGAGGATCCCGTGGAACGAGACCTTCGGATCGGTCGACCGCACCGCCGCGAACGCGCTCGTGGGGGTGGACGCCAGGCCCCGCAGCCCCGCCTTCTCGATCTCGCCCACCTGGTCGCCGTGCGACATCCAGACGGTGGTGCGCTCGGGGATCGCGGCGAACAGCTCGGTGCGGTCCGTCACGTGCAGGTTGGCGCGCCCGAACTCACGGTCGTTGGACCGTTCGATCCTGGCGCCGAGGATCTGGCAGGCGATCTGCATGCCGTAGCAGATCCCCAGCACCGGCACGCCGAGCTTGAAGATCTCCGGGTCGCAGCGGGGCGCGCCCCGGTCGTACACGCTGCTGGGCCCGCCGGAGAAGATGATGCCCTTGGGCTTGAGCGCGGCGAGCTCTTTCGCGGGTGTCGCGGGGTGGACCAGCACGGAGTAGACGCCCGCCTCGCGGACCCGGCGCGCGATCAGCTGCGCCGTCTGCGATCCGAAATCGAGGATCGGCACCACTTCGTGATGGGGGAGGACGGGTGCTGGCTTCATGGCGATCCCCGGGAGGAGGGAGCAAGCCTAGCCGTGCCGCGCCGCGTGGTAAACCGCCCCGCGCACGCCGCGGCCCGGATCTTCGTAAGATTCCCCCGTGAGGTTCGCGGCACTCATGGTCTCGGTCTGCGCGTTCGGCCCCTTCGGGTGCTCCTGGCCGCGGGCCTCCCTCGACTCGCCGGACCCGGGATCGCGCATCGACGCGATCGCCGACGCCGCGGCACGGCGCGACGAGTCCGCGGTCCCCGCCCTGATCGGCCTGCTCGACAGCGACGACCCGGCGGTGCGGCTCGCGTCGATCCGCGCCCTGGAGCGGATCACGGGGCAGACGCTGGGCTACGAGCACGCGGCCCGCGAGCCCGAGCGTCGCGAGAAGATCGAACTTTGGGTACGTTGGTACGAGGAACGGAGGGCCTCCTCGCCGTGAACAAGGAACCCGACATCCGGCTGCAGCTGGTCAGCGACCCGAGCTATCTCGGGGGCGCTCGCGAGATGATCGCCGTCGTCGCCCGCCGGCTGGGGTTCAACGACGAGGGGTGCGGGCAGGTGGCGTTGGCGCTGGACGAGGCCCTGTGCAACGTGATCCGGCACGGGTACGACCGGCGGCGCGACGGGCCGATCTGGATCAGCGTCTGGCCGGTCGGGCCCAACGACGAACCGGGCATCACGATCGTGATCGAGGACGAGGCGAAGCAGGTCGATGTCGATCAGATCCGCGGACGGGATCTGGACGAGATCCGCCCCGGCGGGCTGGGCGTCCACATCATCCAGCAGGTGATGGACGAGGCGAAGTACGAGAAGCGGCCGGGGGCGGGGATGAAGCTGACGCTGTGCAAGCGGTGCGCCTGCGCGCCCGCGGCCGACCGCAAGAGGGCTTGAACAAGGGGACGTTGCGGGATGGGACCGGGTTCGGACATCGCGGTGCACCGGGAGGACGAGGCCGGCGTCATCACCGTGTCGCCCACGGGCGACGTGGACCTGAGCCGGTCGCCGTCGCTGCGGGTGGCGCTGCGCGATGCGCTCGCGGTGAAGCCGGGGCGCGTGATCGTGGACCTCGCCGGCGTGGAGTACATGGACAGCAGCGGCATCGCGACGCTGGTCGAGGCGCTGCAGATCGCGCGACGGGGCGGGACGCGGATCATCCTGTGCGCGCTGCGCGACCGCGTGCGCTCCGTCTTTGAGATCGCACGGCTCGACACCGTGTTCACGATGACCGCGACGCGCGACGAGGCGCGCCGGGCCTAGCGCCGGGAGCCTGGTGGATCATGGATGAACGCCCCCCCAAACCCGGCACCCGCGCGGCCCTCGGCGTGCTCGACGCGATCCTCGGCCTCTTCGCCTTCGTCGGCGCCCGGACGCTCGGCGTGCTCGACCACATCGGCGGCGTGCTGCGGCTCTTCGGGGCGGCGGTCCGCGTCATCTACCGCTCGATCCGGACGCGGCGAACGCGCCTCGGACGCGCGGCGATCGTGACCCAGATCGTCCGTGTCGGCGCCCGTTCGATCGTCATCATTTCGCTCGTCTCGGGCTGCGTGGGGCTGATCCTGACGCTGCAGATGGCCCCGCCGCTGGACGAATGGGGGCAGCGGGAGCTGGTGGCACGCGTGGTGGGCGTCGCCGTGCTGCGCGAGCTCGGGCCCCTGATCGCCGCGGTGGTGCTGACGGGCTTTGCCGGCGCCGCCATCGCGGCGGAGATCGGGACGATGGTCGTCGGGGAGGAGATCGAGGCGCTCGAGGCGCTCGCGCTGAGCCCGGTGCGTTTCCTGGTCGTGCCGCGCGTGGTCGCGACGCTGATCAGCATGACGGCCATCGCGGTGATCGCCGACGTCGTGGCTGTCGCCTGCTCGATCGGCGCGGCGGTGTTTGTGCTCGAAGTTTCGTACCCGACGTACATGTGGAACTTCTACGACCAGGTGAAGCTGGTGGACTTTCTGACGGGCGTGGGCAAGGCGTCGATCTTCGGCGCGCCCAAGGTGCGCGAGGCGCCGCCCGACGGCCTGGGCTGCTGATCGGCGTGATCGCGTGCGCCAACGGGCTGCGCGTCTCGGGCGGGGCGTCGGGCGTCGGGCGCGCGACGACGGCGACCGTGGTCGAGTGCGTCGTGGCGATCATCGTCGCCGACATGATGTTCACGGCCATCTTCTACGCGCTCAAGCTGGTGTGAACGGGGCCTAGGGGCAGCCGAGCGCGAACTTCGTCTGGAAGCACCCGAAGTCGGCCAGGTTCAGGATCGCGTCGCCGTTGCAGTCGGCGTCGGTGTTCTGCGTGGCGAACTTGGTCTGGAAGCAGCCGAAGTCGGCGAGGTTGGTGAGATCGTCCTCGTTGCAGTCGGCGTAGCAGCGGTTGCGGTAGAGGATCACGACGTCGGCCAGCTCATCGATGAGGGCCAGGTCGATGTCGCCGTCGTTGTCCGAATCCAGGAAGAGCGCGCACGAGGCGGCGACGGGCGCGTCGATTTCCTTGTGGAAGGTGAAGACGCCGTTGCCGTTGTTGAGGAAGAACCACCAGTCGCCGTTGAAACTCGAGACGTTCCAGTCGAGATCGCCGTCGCCGTCGAGGTCTCCGAGGTCGGTCGCGAGGCAGAAGGGGTCGGTCGCGTAGGTCTGCGGCGGGCCGAGGCCGCCGAGGCCGTCGCCGAGCAGCACCGCGGCGTTGTTGTTGGTGCTGTTGGCCGAGACGACGTCGACCTTGCCGTCGGCGTTGACGTCGCCGAGCGCGATCATCCACGTCGCGCCGCCGGAGCTCTGCGGCGACAGCGGGAGGAAGGTCCCGTTGCCGTTGTTGCGGGCGACGATCATCCGCTGGTTCGTGCGAGCGCCGATCACGAGGTCGAGGAGGCCGTTCCCGTTCATGTCCGCTGTGCCGAGCGACCACTCGCCGGTGCCTCCGCCTTCGAAGAACGTGGGGGCCCCGAAGACGCCCGAGCCGTTGTTGAGCAGGATGCTCACGTTGCTGCTGTTGGCGTTGGTGTTGACGATGTCCTGGTCTCCGTCGCCGTCGACATCGAGGACCGCGATGCCGCGCGGCGCCTGGCCGACGGCGACGATCTGCTGCGGGGCGTACGTCCCGTTGCCGTTGCCCAGGAGGATCGACACCGTATTGGCGTTGATGTTGCAGACGCAGATGTCGGTCTTGCCGTCGCGGTTGAAGTCGCCGGGCTCGGAGGGGCTGGCGCGGTCCTGCACGGGGAACGTCGGCTGGATGAAGGGGGAGTAGAGGCCCGAGCCGTTGGCCAGGTTCATGAAGACGCGCAGGTCCGCGGTGTCCTCCTGCACGATGGTCAGATCGAGCCACCCGTCGTTGTTGAGATCCGTAGCGACGCCGCCGTAGGCGCGCGTGGTCTGGGTCGGGATCGTGCGGGTGGTCATGGTGGCCCTGTGCTGCCAGTCCATGGCGGCGGGGGCGGACTTGATGCCGAACTGGAACGAGTAACCGCCCTGGCGCATGGGCGATGTGTCGGCGCCGCGCAGCTGGTTGGACATGTAGACGGTGACGACCTCGCCGGCCGAGAAGGGGGCGTTGGGTGTCAGCGTGATGGTGCTGTCACCGTTGGAGAGGGCGAGCGTTCCCTCCGCGCTGCCGCTCCAACGGCCGAACGCCCAGAAGTTGGCGGTGGTGACGGTCGCCGGAAGGAGAGGGCGGTCGAACTGGACGACGATCGGCGTGTTGGCCGGAGCGCCGGCGTTGGGTGTCGGCGAGACCGAGACGACGGTCAGGTTCTGCGCGTGCGCGACGCTGGATACGACGGCGACGATCAAACAGGTGAGGGCGGTTCCACGATACATGAATACTCCGCTTCTACCGCCCACGGCGATCAGCGTACCGACAAGGGTCTGAATGACCAAGCCATTCCTGAGCGATATCAAACCCCCCGAATTCACACTCGCGGCGGTCGTCCAAACTCGGAACGTAGAAGATGGGAAAGTTGTGGCCCGCGCGGAGCGTTGGGGTAGTCACGGCGCCAGGCGTTGAGCGAGGAAGCGTGTTACGCGGCCGGGCGGTCGCGGGCGCGGGCTGCGCCGGAAACGGCGGCGAGTGATGCGGGGCCGGAGGCTACAAGCAAATTGAGTTCGGGCGGAAGCGTGCCGTTGAGTTGCGGCACGTCAAGTGAGTG
>CAZMPE010000207.1:0-2929 GCA_964567955.1 uncultured Phycisphaeraceae bacterium
GTTCATCGATCTCCCCGGCCTCGGGAGCCAGCACCCGCACACCCCTCAGCCCCAGGTGCGTCTGGTACGTCGACCCGGTCGTCACCATCTTGGTCCCGATCAACCCGACCACTTTCCGACCATCTTTCGACACCGCCTGCGACACCAGGTCGGTCATGGTCAGCCACGGGATCGGCGACCCCGCCTCCGCCAGCTGAACCCCGTGCTGCACCGCGTTGTCCGGGGTCAGACAGAACTGCGCCCCGCACCGCGCCAGAAAGTTCGCCGACCGGCGCAGCAACTCGCCGACCGCGTGCCAGTCATTCGCCCGCACCGCCTCGATGTAATGCCGCAGGGGCTCGTTGTGCAGCGAAACGCACGGCTCGTTCTCCGGCGCCAGCAGCCGCGACGCCTGCCGGAAGATCTGCCGGTAGAACAACGCCGCGCCTTCCGGGCTCACCGCCACGATGCCGATGTGTTTGGTCACGACCCCCAAGGTACCTCATCAGCCCTGAATCATCAAAGCACCACGCCCGTTCCTAGACTCGCACGCCCCTCCATGGCCCCCGACCCCTTCGATCTCCTCGGCCTGCCCCCAACTTTCGACCTCGATCGGGCCGCCATCGACCGGGCCTACCTCTCCCGCGCCGCCGCCGTCCATCCCGACCTCGCCGCCGGCGACCCCGAGGCGCCCCGACGCTCCGCCCTCCTCAACAGAGCCCGCTCAATTCTCTCCGACCCGGAATCCCGCGCGGCCGCCCTCCTCGCCCGCCTCGGCGGCCCCTCCAAGGAGTCCGACCGCTCCCTCCCCGACGGCTTCCTCGCCGAAATCCTCGAGGTCCGCGAAGAAATCGAAGCCGCCGCCCGCTCCACCGATCACGCCGCCCGCGCCAGGTGGGAGGCATGGGCCGACGAACGCCGCGCCGCGCACATCGCCGAAATCTCCCGCCTCTTCGCCGCCCCGGACGCGCCGCCTCTCCGTGCCATCCGCATGGAGCTCAACGCCTGGCGCTACGTCGAGCGCCTCATCGAACAGCTCGACACCGCCGGCGAAGCGCCCCGCGCCGGCCCCTCCAACTGACCCCCGATACGATCGCCGCCAGGAGCCCGCGACGACATGCCCAACCTGCCGCTTCTGCTTCTGCTCCCGCCCCTCATGCTGGCCTCCGCCCTCTGCTCGGCCACCGAGACCGCCCTCTTCAGCCTCTCACGCACCGACCGGCTCCGCCTCGGCCGCCTCAAGCCCTCCGCCGCCGCCGCCACCTCCACGCTCCTGGCCGAGCCCCGGTCCCTGCTCATCACCATCCTCCTCCTGACGAACATCTCTAACGTCAGCTACCTCGTCGTCTCCTCCGTCATCGCCTTCGACACCGGCGACACGGGCGAGTCCGTGGGCCTCGCCGGCGCCGTCTTCAGCCTCTTCTCCGTCCTCGGCCTGATCCTCTTTACGGACCTCCTCCCCAAGCTCCTCGCCCGCCGCCTCCGCGTCGAGTTCTGCCGCGTCTTCGCGAGGCCCGCCGTCTCGGTCTTCCGCATCGTCTCGCCCGTCCGCCGTTTCTTCGAGCTCGGCGTGATCGGCCCCCTCTCCCGGCTCGCCCGCCCGCACGGCCGCGGCTCGGCCCCCGCCGTCTCGCTCGACGAACTCACCGCCCTCATCGAGATGAGCGCCCGCCAGGGGGTCTTCGACGTCGACGAACAACGGCTGCTCGAGGACGTCGTCCAGCTCCGCGCCATCCGCGTCCGCGACGAGATGACCCCCCGGATCGACATGCCCTGGATCGACATCGACGCCGGACGCGACGAACTCATCGCCATCGTCCGCGAGACCGGCCTCAACGCCGTCCCCGCCTGCCGCGGCACGCTCGACGGCGAGATCGTCGGCTGGGTCGACTGCAAGCGCTTCCTCGCCGCCACCTGGAACGCCGGCGAATCTTCCGCGCCGCGCCTCGCCGACTTCCTCCGCCCCGTCCTCTTCGTCCCGGAGCGAGCCCGCCTCGACCAGCTCCTCGAGCAGTTCCGCGCCACGAAACGCTACATGGCCATGTGCGTCGACGAATACGGCTCCGTCGTCGGCATGATCGACATCGACGACATCACCCGCCGCCTGCTCTCCCCCGCGGGCGACGACGGCGAGCCCTCCCTCCCCGGCATCGAGACGCTCGGGCCCGGCCGCTGGCTCATCCCGGGACGCCTCGGCGTCCGCGATCTCGCCGAGTTCTTCGACCGCCCCGGTCTCGGCACAGTCACCGTCACCGGCCGCCAGTGGACCGGCAGCGCGGGCACCGTCGCCGGCCTCATGCTCCGCTCACTCGGCCGCGTCCCCCAGGTCGGCGACGAGATCCGCTTCGGCAACATCCGACTGCTCGTCCAGTCCATGCGCGCCCGGGCCATCGAGAGCGTCGTCATCTCGCTCGTCACCGACGACGGAGCCGACTCGTGACCCCCCTCGAGATCACAGGCTGGACCTTCCTCGCCCTCGTCGGCGTCATCGGCTCCGCGCTCTGCTCGGGCCTCGAGACCGCCACCTACTGCATCAACCGCGTCCGCCTCCACGTCCGCGCCACCCGCACCCCGGCCGACTACGGCGCCCGCCTCCTCCAGCAGGAAATCGACGAGCCCGAACGGCTCCTCGCCACCAACCTCATCGCCAACGCCTTCTTCGCCTACCTCGGCGCCAGCGGCATCACCGCCGTCCTCGAGGGCATGGGCTACTCGCCCACCGCGATGGTCCTCCTGAACATCGCCGTCCTCGCCCCGGTCTTCTTCATCTTCGTCGAGTCCCTCCCGAAGGAACTCTTCCGCGCCGATGCCGACCGCCTCACCTACGTCTTCGCCGCCGCCATCACCGTCACCCGCCTCGTCCTCACCGGGCTCCTCGTCCTCCCCCTCGTCCGCCTCTTCGCCGACCTCATGGCCCGGATGATCGGCGGCGAAGGCGAAGAGGGCCTCA
>CAZMPE010000207.1:2939-5412 GCA_964567955.1 uncultured Phycisphaeraceae bacterium
GGCCTCACCCGCACCAGCCGCGAACGCATCGCCGGCATGCTCCGCGAGTCCGCCTCCGAGGGCGTCCTCTCCGAACTCCAGGCCAACCTCGTCGACCGCGCCCTCGTCTTCCACCGAACCACCGTCGCCGACGAAATGGTCCCCTGGTCACGCGTCACGCCCGTCCCCGCCGAAGCAGACCACTTCCGCCTCATGTCCATCCTCGCACGCACGCACTTCTCACGCCTGCCCGTCGTCGACGCCCGCGGCCGCGTCGTCGGCGTCATCCGCCAGACCGACCCCTACGTCATGCCCGACGCCACGCTCGACCGCCTCATGGTCGAGCCCGCACGCGTCCCGCCCGACATGCCCGTCCGCGAAGCCCTCGTACGCCTCCGCGAATCAAACGCCGGCATCGGCATCGTCGAACAGGGCGGAAAACCCGTCGGGCTCGTCACCGCCAAGGACCTCCTCGAGCCCCTCACCGGCGAACTCGTCCACTGGTGATCACTCCAGCGGGTTCACGAACAGACCCGTCGCCAGCTTCGGATAGAAAAACGTCGATTTCTGCGGCATCAGCTCGCCCGCGCGGCTCACGGCCTTCACCGCGTCGAGCGGCGTCGGCCGGACGATCACCGCCAGCTGCGCGCCGAACGCCGCCCCGCCCCCCGCCCCCGTCTCCACTCCCTCCGCGATCCGCTCCACCTCGTCGATCGTGTGCGGAAAGGCCCACGTCACCGGCTCGCCGCCGTTGAGCACCGGCTGACAGAGCCGCTCCACAATGATGTGCTGAATCAGCGCGACGTCCAGCGTCCGCCACTCGCGCGGCTTGCCGGCGAACCGCGACGCCAGCGGGTCGGCCTCGCGGAAGACCCCCGTGAAGCACCGCCCCGACGCCGCATCGCAGAACCCCAGCACGCTCCCCCTGCCCCGCGCCGCCATCGCCGCCTCGATCCCGCGCAGCCCGCCGTCGGCGGGTTCCACGTCCAGCATCTCCTTCGCCGCCGCGAGAAACGCATCGACCGAGTAACCCTTCATTCCGCCCAGCACCCGGTGCGTCGGCCAGATCACCAGCCCCGGGTCGGACATCCCCACCAGCACCATCATGCACCGCCGCGCCGCCGCGGGGGCCGCCCCCTGCCCTTCGAGCAGCTTGAGGTAGTTGAGCGCGGTGTTGTACCGGTGGTGCCCGTCCGCGATGAAGACGTCCTCGCCCGCCAGCGCATCCTGGTACGCCTTGATCGTCGGCGCGTCCGACACCGTCCACACCTCGTGCAGCACACCGTCACGCGTCGTCGCCGTCATGTCCGGCGCGCCCCGCCCCGTGATCGTCGCGATCAACGCCGTCGCACGCCCCGACTCGTCCGCGTGCAGCCCGAAGATCGGCGACAGCTGCGCACGCGTCGCCTTCATCAACGCGAACCGGTCCTCCTTCGGACCGGAAAACGTCTCCTCGTGCGGCAGGATCCCGCCCCCCGGCCGCGCCCCGAAGGGAACGGCGTCGACCGTGCACGCCATCCCCGACCGGCGCGTCGTCCCCGACGCCGTCTTCAGCGTCTGCCGGTACGCGAACATCGCCGCCGGCTCGCGCCGCGTCAGCGTCCCGTCGCTCAGCCACCCCCGGTACGCCCGCTCCGCCCCCTCGTACGCCGCGGGCGGCCCGAGCTGCTTCGCCGGCGTGTGCGGCAGGTCCACCGCCACGATGTTCCGCGCGTCCCTGGCGAGCAGCGCCGCCTTCGCCGCGCCGTCCAGCACGTCGTACGGCGGCGCCACCAGCGCGCTCACGTCCCCCGATCCCTTCTGATACTGCACGGCGTTGAACGGGTACACCTTGGGCATGCCGAAAGAGTAGCACGCACCCTCGAGTCCTCCGGCGCCGACCCCTACCCCGGCGCCTCCGCCGCGATCACCGTCCCGCACTCGGGGCAGAGGCTGCCGGACAGCGTGGACGTGTCATAGCCGCACGCCGGACACACCGGCATCTCGATCCGCGTGTGAATGCGCAGCTTGCACCCGGAGCACCGCGCGTCGCCGATCGCCAGGGACTGCTTCTTGCGGCAGCGCGGGCACACGAGCGTGATCTCGCGCGCCGGCCCGTCGCGCCCGGGCTCGTAGTCGGGCCGACGGTTCAGCCGCGCCAGGACCAGCAGCGCGATCGTGCCGCTCGCCGCGATGATCCCCGTTCCCGTCGCGAACCGCCGGAAACCGTACACGTCCGCGCCGTCCCCCTGGATCACGGCGTCCAGGTCGATGAACCCGGCCGTCGCCGCCGCCGCGCCGAGCGTGCCGAAGAGAATCCAGCTCCGGCCCGCATCCAGGGGAACCCGCACGGCGAGATTCGCATACGTCACGAAGATCGCCACGCTCAAGACGCACACCAGCGGCGCCGTCTCGGCCGACGGCCGGACCCAGATGCCGTAGAGAATCATCAACAGCGCGCCCGCCGACGCCGCGACGCCCAGATACCGCCAGTGCCGCCGATCCCCCGGCGCAC
>CAZMPE010000208.1:0-4158 GCA_964567955.1 uncultured Phycisphaeraceae bacterium
CACATCCTGCAGCGGGATTGGGGGGCCGGCCTCATCGCGCAGACGAACACCGCCGGCGTGCTCACCTCGGGCACCTCGTGGACGGCTACACCGGTCACATTCGGCAACAACACCAGCCCGGACATCCGAGCGTACCTGTAGGGGTATACTCAACGCGGGCACGCCGGGAAGGCGCGCTGTGCCCATCCCCGCCAACCAAGGCACAACCTGCTGGCACCCGGACCCGGTCGGGATCATTCGCGGCGTGCTGCGCCGCGAGCTGAGCGGCCACGAGCACGCGCTGCTGACCGAGCTGGCCGTCGCGCACATCGCCTGCGCGGGCCGGCCCAACGCCTCGAGCCAGGCCGTCGTCAACTCCGCCGCGGCGCACGGGAACTACGCCGCGGCCATGATCGCCGGCCTGGCCAGCTTCGGGGGCCGGCACGGTCCGCTCGAGGAGACCTTCGACCTGCTCATCCTGGACACGCCCGACGCGGTCGAGGTCGTCGAGGGCAAGCTCGAAGCCAGGCGCCGGATCCCCGGCTGGGGCACCAGCTTCGGCGAGGGCGACCCCGTCTGGGACATCGTCGAGTCGATGGTGCGCGAGCAGTACAAGGGGACCGCCGAGACGATCGACGCGGTCACGGCGGTGCTGCACCGGGCCGGCATCGAGCGCCTTCCCAACCCGTCGTGCTGGACCGCGGCCGTCGCGGTCGGGCTCGGGCTCCCGCGGCACCTCACGCCCATGCTCTTCGTGCTGTCCCGGATCGGGGCCTGGTCGATGCTCTTCGCCAAGCACCGGAGGGGGCTGTGAACACGCCGTTTGTCATCGTGTGCGGGCAGATGCGCAGCGGCACGAGCCTCGTCGCGCAGATGCTCCACCTGATGGGCTGCCCGATGGCGGTCAACCTGCTGGCGCCGATGCCCCCGACCTACCGCATGGACTGGGAAGACACGGACGCGACGCTCGAGCTCTTCTCGGCCGTCCCCCTGGGCACCGCCCCGACCGACGCCGTGCGGGCGCGATTCAAGGTCTGGATCCGGCGCTACCGCTACGCACGCCTGACGCTCGCGCGGGGCCAGCACCTCAACGCGCTGCGGCACCCGCCCGGGGCGATCGGAGTCAAGCACCCGCTCTTCCTCCACTTCCGCCGCGAGCTGGCGGAGATGGACGACGTCAGGATCGTGACCACCAGGCGGGAGCAGGCGGCGATCGACGAGTCGGTGGCGCACGCGTTCCCCCCCTGGCGGAACATGACCGGGGCGATGCGGACCAACGAGCTGCTGGCGGCCGAGCAGGCGCTCGTGACGCCCGACCTTGAAGTGAGCTACGAGCGGACGATCGAGAACCCGCGAGGGACGGCGGAGGCGCTGGCGGGGCTGATCGGCAAAACCGGGAACATGGCGGCGATCGAACGGGCGGCCGAGGCCGTCAAGGAGCCGACGTCATGGGCGCGATAGCAGTAGGGGCGATCGGGGCTGGGCTCTCCGCCGGCGGCGGGTACCTGAGCGGGCAGTCGCAGAACCGCGCGGCACGCCAGGCACGTGACCTGCAATCAGTGATGTTCGGCCGGCAGCACGCGGGCCTGAACCAGTTCCTGTACGGCAACCAGAACCTCGAGCAGGTCCTGGGCATGATGGAGCCCGGGATCCGCGAGCGGTACATCCGCGACAACCTGGGCATCGACGACAAGGAGCTCAAGGCCCAGGGCAAGGACCTCTCGACGATGTCGCCCCGGGACCTGGTCGCCTACCTCGAGACCAAGGGGGTGACCGGCGGCGGGGGCGGCCCGATGGGCGATCGAGGATTCTTCGGCCAGCGCCAGGACCTGGCCAAATGGCTGAGCAACCGGCAGGCGGAGCACATGGGACGCTTCGACCGGGACACCGCGGACCTTCAGCGCATGGGCGATGCGCAGGGCGAGCGGATCCAGGGCCACTTCCGGGGCTCGGAGGGGACGGCCCGCGACTTCGGGCGGGGCGCCGAGGCCCTCATCCGCGAGGAGGCCGACCGGTCGCTGCGGGGTGCCAACCAGCAGAGCAAGGCGAGCCTGAGCGCCATGGGCTTCGGCAACTCGACCGCCGTCGCCAACCAGGCGGGTCAGAACGCCGCGAACATCGGGCGGGGCGCACGCCAGCAGATGCTGGGCGTTCGGCAGGCCACGACCGACCGGCTGCTCGGTGTGCGGGGCCAGAGCGGGCAGGCGCTGGCCGACTGGCTCGGCGGGAGCCGGCAGCTCGCGTACGGGCGGGCGAACACGCGGACCGGGCTGGCCGACCAGTACCTGACGCGGAACCTTGGCCAGCGCCAGGACACGCTCAACACGCTCCTGGGCGCCCAGACGGGCGCGATCATGAATCCATGGCTGACGACGCCGACGAGCCAGTTCTTCCCCGGCGCCAGCGGGGCGGGCAACGCGATGCAGAGCTTCGGGAACACGGCGACGGCGTTCGCCGGCCAGATGTTCGGACAGAGGCCCAGCGGCGGGCCGTACACCCAGCAGGGTCCTTGGCAGAACGGGTACGGGCGGCCGTAGGCGAAACCGATGTCCTCATTCAATCCATCCGCGAACGCGCAGGCCCTTCTGGGCGGGATCTCCGTCGGGCAGCAGCGCCGTGCGCAGGACCAGGAGGCCGCCTACCGCCAGCAGATGCTCGCCCAGCGGATCGCGGAGGTGCAGGCGCAGGCCCAGAGAGAACAGGCGGAGGCGGAGGCCAACCGCCGGCTCAACGTCATGCGCTACCGAAACCTTGGGCTCGGGGCCGGCGGGATGCCGCCGACCGGGCCGATGGGCCCGCCGGCAGCGGGGGGTAGGGGCGGGACGCCGATGCCCGATCCGGACCTGGACGCCTTCGCGGGCGCTGATCCGAGATTCCAGCAGCACTTCCTCGACCAGTTCGAGCGTGGGATGCGCACCGACGAGGAGCGGCGGTACAAGCGCGACGAGGAGACCCGGAAGACGAGGGAGGCGCAGGCGAAGGCCCAGGCCGACCTCGAGCACCTCCGGAAGAGCGGGCTGGTCAAGCGGGTCCCGATCGCCAAGCGGCTCGAGCTGTTCCAGGCCGCCGGCGTGGCCCCGACCCCGGAGGAGTTCCCCGAAGACCCGACGATCACCGGCGAGATGGTGGCGGGTGTACGGGGCGGCGATCCGAACGCCATCGCCCAGTACCAGAACGCCGGCGGGACCGCGCTCTCGACGCTGCTCCCGCGGCCGGGCACCGACGTTGACCCCCTTGAGCGGCTGACGACCTTCCAGGAGATCATCGCGGGGTACGGCGGGCCGGGCGTCTTCCACCCCGGCGGCTTGCGGGCCCTGCAGGACGTCTACATGCGGGGCGACCGCGTGACGGAGGGCGACTGGAAGCGGGCGCTGATCGACCGCACGGGCGAGGGCAAGGGGCGGACGCTCGCGGCGAAGTACGAGTACGAGGACGCGGTCCGCGAGTGGACGGCGGCGAACCAGGCGGCCAAGCAGGCGGTGGCCACCGGCGACATGACGCCCCAGCAGGCCCAGGCCATGCTGAGCCAGGCGAAGATGCGCAAGGACGCCGCCCTGGCCAACCTGGTGGGCGCGGCCATGGGCGGGCCCGCAGAAGAGCCGGCGGCCCCCGGCGACGCGGAGGTCTCGGACGAGGACATCGACGCGGCTATCGACCAGCTCGGCGACGCCGCCAGCGACGAGGACATCGCCGCGCTCGCCCAGGAGCTGGCGCGCAGGAGGATGAAGCCATGAGCGTCGAAGTCGGCTGCCACTTCGCCATCCGCGTGACCGAGAACGGGCGCAACGAGTACGTCGGACTCGGGCCCATGCAGGAGCTGGTCCAGACGCTCGCCTCGGCGACCGGCAAGCGGGCCAACATCGTCACCCAGACCGTGACCGCGGGCCAGACCGTTGACGTGTGGCTCTCGACGGAGTCGACCAACATCGGCGGGATCGTCCTGTGGATCGTCGCGCCCACGACCGGGGGCAGCCTGGACTTCACCATCCGCGGCGACCGTCCGGTGAGCGCCTCGGACCTCTCCGCCTCCGGGCTGGCCCAGACCGAGAACGCCTTCCCGCGGCTGGGGTACGGGTGGCCGCTGTTCATCCCCTCGCACTCGATCCTGACCAACGCGACGGCGTCGCTGCACGTGGCCGGCCCGATCGGCGCCGTCGGCGAAGAGCTCGGACGGGTCTA
>CAZMPE010000208.1:4168-5387 GCA_964567955.1 uncultured Phycisphaeraceae bacterium
GCCTGCGGGCGAACAACCCCTCGAGCGTCAGCGTCGACTTTGCACGCGCGCTGATCAACTGACCGAGCCCCCATCATGCCGGACACCACCACGAGCCTGGTCGACCGCGTTCGGGCCCGCCGGACGGGTTCTGTGGACACAACGCGCCCGGCGGGCACGGGCAGCCTCGTCGAGCGTGTCCGGGCCAAGCGGGGGCTCGAGCCGGTCAACCAGCCGGGCCCCTTCTTCCAGGGCGCCACGATCAACGCCGGGGCGTTCGGACCGACCCCGCCCGGCGAGCCCCAGGCGGGCACCGTCATGCGGCCGGCCAGGCGGGCGACCCTCAAGGCGGGCGTGGCGGGGCTGGCCACCGCACCGTTCGAGGCCGCCTCCAGCGCCGCGAGCGCCGTCCAGGGCACCTCCTCGTTCCTGGGCAAGATGATCGGCGGCATGTACGACGCGGAGGGGCACCGGCTCAACCCCGAAACGGTGCAAAGGGTGCGGGGTTCCCAGCCGACCGACGTCGACAATCCGCCCTTCCAGTCCGTCACCAGCACCGCGGGCAAGATCGCCAGCTCGGCCGATATGGCGTCGGGCATCCTCGCGGAGGTCCTGGGCGACCCGTTGCAGAAGGAGCCCTGGACGCTCCCCTGGTTTGTCTACCAGGCCGCCAACAACGGGCCGCAGATGATCGGATCGATGGCGCTGGCGTACGGCGTCCCGGGCGGGTGGATCCCGAAGCTGGTCGCGTCGCTCACCCCGACCTTTGTCCTCGAGATGGGCCAGCAGGCCAAGCAGATCCAATCGGACCTGCTCAGCCAGAACCCGGGGATGGACCCCGACGACGCGGCGGCGGAGGCCTTCATCCCCTCGCTCCTGACGGGCCTGGGCAACGCGGGCATCGAGGCCGGCGGCGTCCAGAGCATGATCGCCACGAAGGGGCTCGGGCCCCTGGCCCGCATCGTCAAGCGGCTCCTGGGCGGCAAGGCCCTGGCGGTCGCGGAGAAGGTCACCGGCTCGAAGGCGGGCCGGGCCGCCCTGCAGATCGGCGAGGCGGCCCTGACCGAGGGCCCGCTCGAGGAGGTCCCCCAGGGCCGGCTCTCGGCGGGTATCCGGCGGGCGAAGACGGGGATGGGCCCGACGCCGGAGGAGCAGCTCGAGCAGGACCTGCAATCGGCCGCCGTCGGGTCCTTGCTCGGCGTGCTGGGCGGCGGTGGCGCCGCGGTTCGAACTATGACGG
>CAZMPE010000209.1:0-5385 GCA_964567955.1 uncultured Phycisphaeraceae bacterium
ATCAACTCGGCGCTGGACCAGGGCGTGCCCGCGCCGACGATGGCCGAGGCCGTCTTCGCCCGGGCGATCAGCGCGCAGAAGGAGGAGCGGGTCGCCGCGTCGAAGATCCTCAAGCCGCCGCACGAGTCCTCGCACGCCCACTCGACGGGCGCGGGCGACCGCGACTGGGTGTCGTGCGTGCGCGACGCCCTGTACTGCTCGAAGATCTGCTCCTACGCGCAGGGGTTCGCGCTGATGTCCGCGGCGGACCGCGAGAGCGCGTGGGGGCTGAACCTGGGCGAGATCGCGTCGATCTTCCGCGGCGGGTGCATCATCCGGGCGCGGTTCCTGCAGAAGATCACCGAGGCGTACGCCCGCCAGCCGAAGCTGCCGAACCTGCTGCTGGATCCGTACTTCGCCGGCGTCATCGACAAGGCCCAGCAGAACTGGCGGGCGGTCGTGGCCCGCGCCGCCGTGCAGGGCGTGCCCGTGCCGGCCTTCGCCTCCGCCCTGTCGTACTTCGACTCCTACCGCTCGGCCGTGCTGCCGGCGAACCTGTTGCAGGCGCAGCGCGATTACTTCGGATCGCACACCTACGAGCGTGTGGACCAGCCCCGCGGCCGGTTCTTCCACGTCGACTGGCCCGATCCCAAGCGACCCCAGGTGGAGGCCTAGCCATCGAAGAAAGCACACCCGAGGCCTGGCGGAAGGGGACGGCCCGCATCGCCGTGCCGATCTCGCGTCAGCAGCTCGCGGGCATCGCGCCGTCGAACCCCGTCGAGGTCGGCAGGCCCAACCTGACGACCCCGCGCATGGTGCTCCGGCCGCTGATCGAGTCCGACCGCGATTCGTTCCTGCGGGCGACCCGCCTGAGCCGCGCACACCTGGACCGCTTCGCCGCGATCCACAGGCCCGACGAGACCGACGAGGGCCTCTTCGAGCGTCAGCTCCGCCTCACGCAGGAGGGGCTGCGGACCGACCAGGCGCTGCGCCTCGTCGGCATCGCGCCGGACGGGCGAATCACCGGGGCCTTCAACTTCAACAGCATCACCCGCGGGCTCGAGTTCGCCGCGGACCTGAACTGGTGGGTGAGCGCGGAGTTCCTCGGCTCCGGGTACGCGACCGAGGGCGTGGGGGCGCTGGTGCGCCACGGTCTGGCGGACCCGCCGGGCGGGCTGGGCGTGCACGAGTTGCGGGCGTGGATCCGCGAGGACAACCCCGCGAGCATCCACATCGCCCGCAAGCTCGGCTTCCGACGGGCCGAGGCCGAACGCAGCTACCTGCAGACCGGCTTCGACTGGAAGCTGCACGAGCTGTACATCTGCCGGGCGTGACCAGAGCAGCGGCAACGCTCAATGCATGGCTCAGGACTTCGTCCCCGGTCCTCGAATAGATGATCGACCCCGCACCCGCGCCCATGATCACCTATTCGCCCCGGCTCACAGCTGCGACGCCGTGAAGCTCGCGCCCGTGGTCTCGCGGTCCCACGTCCACGACGGGCCGCGCTTCTCCTCGTAGAACCGCCACATCTCGAACCAGTAGCTCCGGAAGGCGTGCGCGCCGAACGGCGCGAAGTGCGCGTGCAGGGCCTTCATGATCCGCCGGTCGGATCCCTTCATCCCGAGCACCGCCTTGCCGTGACGGATGCTCTCGGTATCCAGCGGCAGACGGGCGTACCGGCCCAGCAGCTGCATGATGTTCGCCGCGGCGTACGGCCCGATGCCGGGCAGCTCGAGCAGGGCCTTGTGCACGGCGTCGTCCGGCGTGCCCGGGTCCTCGTACCAGTGGGGGTCGATCCGGCCCGAGGCGAACCGGCGGGCCAACTCGAGAATCCGCGCATCGCGGTAACCGACTCTGCAGCGTGCCCGCAGCGTCCCGGCCCTCGTGCGGGCCAGACGGCGGGGCGACGGGAAGACCCCCTGACCGACGACCTCGCACAGGCGCCGGTTCATGGTCATCGTGCTCGGCCAGGTGACGTTGCAGCTCGTGACGGTCTTGATGACGTCTTCGAAGAACGTCGGCGAGCGGAAGAGCCGGGCACGGCCCGAGCCCTTCCAACGCGGATCGAGCCGGTGGAAGGCCCGGACGACCGATGCGTCCTCATCCAGGCGCAGCATGCGGGCGATCAGCCCCGCCGCCTCGGTGCGCTCGTGGCGCGCCAGCGGCCTGTCGGCCCGCACGTTCAGCGGCTCGCCGCGCTTGGCCGGGTCCTGGCGGATGGCCAGCAGCGCGGGCCCGCCGGCCAGCTCGAGCGGGCGCGAGAAGACCCGACGCACCGGATCCCAATGATTGGGCGCGAGCAGGAAGTACCCGTACGAGCACAGATCCCGGTGCAGGACAAAGTCGCGCGGCGTCGGGATCGTGAACGGCATGGGTCAGGCCGAGAGGCGGCTGGTGACCGGGAAGAGGAACGTCGCGAGGTTGACGCTCAGCCGATCGGCCAGGCGGGCGAAGCCGGCGTAGTGCCGATCGCACTGCGCGCTGATCTCCGCGCCCTTGCCCGAGGCGGCGGCCCACCGTTCGATCATCGCCCGGTCGGCCTCGAAGTGGTACTGGAACGCGTACGTGCGCAGGCCGGCCTTGAAGGCCTCGAAGCGGCAGGCGTCCGAGCTGGCCAGCGGCGTCGCCTCGGCCGGGAGTTCCTTCACTTCCTGCGCGTGGTCCGCGTACTGCATGCTGTTCCAGGCGATGCCCGCGAGCATCGGCTCGACCTGGCCGAGCGTGTTGATGCGGACCTCCTCGAAGCCGACGTGGTTCCGCTCCATCGCGCCGACCATCCCGCCCAGCGCGTGGGCGATGAGCTGGTGGCCGAGGCAGACGCCGATCAGCGGGAGCTGCAGGCGGTGGGCCTCCTTGAGGAAGGAGACCTCCGCCGCCATCCACTCCAGGTTGTCGCCGACGTTCTGGTTGCCGCCGAGCGAGACCACGCCGTGCACGTCGTCGAAGTCCTCCGGGATCGCCGGGACCCCGTCGCGATCGGGACGCCGGATGTCGAGCCGGAACCCGTGGTCACGCAGCGTGACGCCGAGCCGTCCGGGGATGATCGTGTCGCCGTGCTGAAAGACAATGATGGCCATGGTGCACAGGGTATCCGGCCGAGGGGCGATCAGACGCGGACCATCCCCAGGTACTGCTCGTACCGCGCGTGCAGCTCCGACGCCGTCAGCGAGGCCAGCCGCTCGAGGCTGTACGACTCGATGTTGAAGCTCGCGACCACCGTGCCGTGGGCCAGGGCCTTGCGGACCGAGTCGTAGCCCCCCGCGTCGCGGGACCTGGGCTCGGCACCGGCGAGGTAGCCCATCATGCCCCCCGCGAACGTGTCCCCGGCCCCGGTGGGGTCGACGACGGTCTCGCTGGGGTAGGCGGGCAGTGCGGCGATCCCTTCGCGGTGGACCAGGATGCTCCCGTGTTCGCCCTTCTTGACCACGACAAACTTCGGGCCGGTGGCGAGGATGTGGCGCGCCGCCGCGACCGTGTTGGACTTGCCGGTCATCAGCTCGGCCTCGTCGTAGTTCAGCACGAGGCCGTCGATGCGGGTGAGCAGGACCTCGAGCTCGGCCCGGGCCGTGTTGATCCACAGGTCCATCGTGTCGGCGACCGCCAGCCGCCGGTCCGGAAAGGCCTCGAGCATCTTGAGCTGCACCGCCGGGTGCGTGTTGGCCAGAAAGACGAACCGCGAGTCGCGAAACTTGTCCGGGATCGGCGGCGGGGCCTCGGCGAGCACCCCCAGCTCGGTGAAGAGCGTCTCGCGGCTGTTCATGTTCGCGCCGTACCGCCCGCCCCAGGCGAAGGTCTTTGATCCGTCCCGGATCTCGAGCCCGGTCGTGTCGATCCCCCGGAACGCCCGCAGCGTTTCCATGAACCCCAGCGGAAAGTCGCCCCCCGCCGCCGCCACGATGCGCACCGGCCCGTGGAACGACGCCGCCGCGGCGAAATACGTGCACGACCCTCCGAGAACCTTCTCCCGGTGTCCGGTGGGCGTGTAGACCGTGTCGATCCCGATGGTTCCGGTGCAGACGAGTGGCATGGGGACAGGGTATGGCGTTCTCGGGCCGCGAAGCTGTGGGGGGTGAAAGGAGCACGCGGGTCGGGAGCGGCCGATAGCCCGGCGCATCGGAAGTGCCATCGAGGCGCGGGCACGCCCGCCCGATGTCCCGTGCGTGAGGGAGGGAGAGCGAGAGGGCCGTTCCTGCGGCGGGTGCACCGCGTGCTGCTCGCTGCTGAGCGTGCCCGAGCTGGAGAAGCCGGAGCGGGCGGCGTGCGAGCACCTCGATGAGGGGTGCTCGATTCACGCCGACCGCCCGGCCTCCTGCCGTCGATTCACATGCGGGTGGCTCGCGGGCCGGTTCGGGCTGCAGGACCGCCCCGACCGCTCGGGCGTCATGATCGTGGACGCCGCGGCGATGTTCGGCGGCACGCCGGAGTTATGGGAAGTGTGGGCGGGCGCGTCCTCGACCGGGCCCGGGGCGTCGATCCTCGCGACGCTGCGGACGGCCGGGTACGCCGTGACGTTGGTCACCGCGGACGAACGCCGGAGCGTGATGCCGACGCCGCTGACTGTTTCCGCGCGGCGCGCGGGGTGACGGGCCCGATTCGGGCGTATTCTGATCCTGAGCGATGGCCAAACCGAGCACCAAAGACCCGAAACGCTCCTGCGGCGAATGCGTCGCGTGCTGCATCCTGCCCCGGGTCGACGAACTCAACAAGCCGGAATGGACGCCGTGCGTGCACCTGGCCAAGGACCACCCCGGGTGCTCGATCTACAACGAGCGGCCGACACCCTGCCGCGCGTTCATCTGCTCCTGGCTGGCCGGGAGTTTCCGGCCGGAGGACCGGCCCGACAAGATCGGGATCATGGGCTCCAGGCCGGCGTCGGACCTGTACGCGGCCTTCCCGATCGAGATCTGGGAGGTGCGGCCCGGTGCATCGACGACGGGGCGCGGGGCGGAGATCGTGGCGGATCTGCGATCGCGCGGCTTCACGGTCTCGATCGCCCGTCCCGAAGGGCGCGAGATCAAGCAGCCCATCTCCCTGACCATCAACCGCCGGCCGATGCCTTGAGAGCGCGTCTTACGAACCCTTCGCCGCTTCCTTCGCCCACGTGTCCTTGAGCGTCACGGTGCGGTTGAAGACGGGGCGCGAGCCGCTCTCCTTGTCCACGCAGAAGTACCCGAGCCGCTCGAACTGGAAGCGCCGGAGGCCGTCGGGCCACGCGGGCTCATCGGGCGCGGGCCGGGCCAGCGACGGCTCGAGCTTCGCCGCGACGACCTCGAGGGAGTTGGGGTTGAGATCGTCGAGCGAGTTGCCCGTCCGCTTGCCGGGCTCCTCGGCGGTGAAGAGCCGGTCGAAGAGGCGGACCTCGGCGTCGATCGCGTGCGCGGCACTGACCCAGTGCAGCGTCGCTTT
>CAZMPE010000210.1:0-5383 GCA_964567955.1 uncultured Phycisphaeraceae bacterium
TCGAAGGCGTTGGTGCTCGCGAGGTCGAGGCTGGTGGCGGTGCCGCGGAGCAGGCCCTGGGGCGAGAGCAGATCGGTGCAGGCGAGGCCGACGCCGCCGAACTCTCGGCAGATGGTGCGGAAGGCGAGATCGCAATAGCCCGCGATGGGGGCGAGGAGGAGGTTGGTCTCGAGCTGGACGGGTCCGATGCGGAGCACGCGGAACTGTAGGTTGGGGCGGTGTGAAGACTGTCGGGTCGGGTCGGCGAATGTCGATGAGGGACGCGCGTCCCGAGTCGGCCGATCCCTATCCTGATCCCCGTGTACCAGGCACTCCTGACCCGACGTTATCTGACGAGCAAGGTCATGCCGCTGCTGGCGGCGATGGCGGTGCTGCTGTGCACGGCGACGGAGCTGATTGTGTGGTCGGTGATGGGGGGCTTCCTGACCAACCTCGTGCAGTCGGGGCGGACGCTGTCGGGCGACGTTTCGATCGACTGGCCGACGACGGGGTTCGCGCATTACGGTGATCTGATTGCGCGTCTGGAGAAGGATCCGCTGGTGGCGGCGGCGACGCCGACGATCGAGAGCTTCGGGCTGCTGTCGCTGCCGGGGGGGCACATCGAGCGGGTGCAGGTGCTCGGGGTCGAGGGTGCGGGGTACGGGCGGGTGACGGGGTACAACGACGCGCTGTGGTGGAAGCCGCTGGCGGAGGCGATGCCGAAGGATCGGGAGCGCGAGGACCTGCGGTTGGGCGAGAAGTACCGGTCGCTCCTGGAGGAGCTGGACCGGGGCGGGCGTTCGCTGACGTACCGGGACGAGGGCGGGGCGCGGGAGCGCGCGGCGATCGTGATGGGGATCGAGATCAGCGGGTACAACCGGCGGGCGGCGGGGGGGTGGTTCGAGCCGATGGCGTTCCTGCCGGGGAACGACGTGACGCTGAGCGTGCTGCCGATGGACCGGCGCGGGCGGCCGATCGAGGCGTCGGCGCGTGTTTTCCCGGTGGTCAACGAGTTCCGGTCGGGGATGTACGAGATCGACAACACGCGGACGTTCATCCGTCTGGATGCGCTGCAGGCGATGCTGAAGATGGACGAGGCGCGACGCGTGAAGCGCGAGCCCGGGGCGTTCGCGGTCCGGACGAACCCGGAGACGGGGCTTCAGGAGTTCGTGGAGCCCGGGGCGGTGGACGTCGACCCGGCACGGGTGACGACGGTGCTGGTGAAGGGGAAGGACACGGCGGGCGCGGCGGGGCTGGCGGCGCTGCGGGCGCGGTGCCGCGAGGTCTACGCGGGGTTCGCGGCGGCGCACGCGGGCGAGGTTCCGGACGCGTCGGACATTTCGATCGGGACGTGGGAGGACAACCATCGGACGCTGATCAGCGCGGTGCGGAAGGAGACGGCGCTGGTGCTGTTCATCTTCGGGATCATCTCGCTGACGAGCGTGTTCCTCGTGCTGGCGATCTTCTGGTCGATGGTGAGCGAGAAGACGAAGGACATCGGGGTGCTGCGGGCGCTGGGGGCGGGGCGTGCGGGCGTGGCGTGGCTGTGGCTGCGTTACGGGCTGTCGATCGGCGTGGTGGGCTCGCTGCTGGGGGGTGTGACGGCGTTCCTCATCGTGCGGAACATCAACGCGATCCACGACTGGCTGGGGCAGAGCCTCGGGCTGTACATCTGGGACCCGCGGATCTACGTGTTCACGGAGATCCCGTCGAAGCTGGAGTGGGACAAGGTGGCGATCGTGCTGGCTTCGGGCGTGGCGGCGAGCGTGATCGGGGCGCTGGTGCCGGCGATCAAGGCGGCGTGGATGGACCCGGTGCGGGCTTTGCGGTTCGAGTGACCATGGCGCTGATTTCGGTTCAGAACCTCTTCAAGACGTACCGCCTGGGGCGGGTGGATGTGCCCGTGTTGCGCGGCGCGACGCTGGAAGTGGAGGAGGGGCAGTGGCTGGCCGTGCTGGGGGCGTCGGGGTCGGGCAAGTCGACGCTGCTGCACCTGATGGGGGGCCTGGACAGGCCCGACGCGGGGAGTGACGGGGGTGGAGCGATCCGGTTCAACGGAACAGACCTGCGGAGCCTGTCGTCGGGCGCGCTGGACCGGTTCCGGTCGACGGAGGTGGGATTCGTCTTCCAGTTCTACCACCTGCTCCCGGAGATCAACGTGCTGGAGAACGTGCTGGTGGGGGCGATGGTCCGGCACGGACGTTCGGGATACAGGAAGCAGGCGGCGGCACTGACGAAGCGGGGCGAGGGGCTGCTGGAATCGTTCGGGCTTTCGCATCGATTGCGCCATCGGCCCTCGGAACTCTCGGGCGGGGAGCGGCAACGGGTGGCGATCGCGCGGGCGCTGATCAACGAGCCGCGGGTGCTGCTGGCCGACGAGCCGACGGGGAATCTTGATCGGGAGACCGGTGAGCGGATCCTGGACCAGATCGAGCGGCTGCGGGCCTCGACACGGCAGACCATCGTGATGGTGACGCACGATCCGGCGGTTGCTTCGCGGGCGGACCGGTCGCTGCGTCTGGACGACGGGCGGGTGGTGGCGGGGGCGAAGTAGCCAGGAATCCGTCGGGGCGCGTTGCAGGCCCGTTGTAAGTGCGTACCATACACGCATCGGTTGAGTGCACCACACCGCCCATCGGAGCCGCCTTTGCCGCCGGGTTCCACGACTACGCCTGCCGCGCCCGAGACGCCCCCGAGCGTGGGGTTTGAGTTGGCCGGTCTGGACGGCGAGCGGATCCGTGCCGGGGTGGTGGACATGCGGCCGACGACGGGGTCTCGTCCGGTGGTGTTCCTGCACGGGCTGGTGGGGCTGAACGAGCACTGGGAGGACGTTGTGGCGCGGGTCCGCGAGGGCCTGCGTTGCGTGATGCTCGAGTTGCCGCTGCTGGAGTTGCGCGGCGAGGACTGTTCGATCGACGGGGTGACTCGTCTGACGACGCAGTTCGTCGAGAGGTACCTGAAGGCGGAGATCGCGCGGGGACAGCGTCCGGTGCTGGTGGGGAACTCGTTCGGCGGGCATGTGGCGCTGCGGTTGTCGCTGGCGCGTCCGGACCTGGTGGCGGGGCTGATCCTGGCGGGCTCGTCGGGGCTGATCGAGCGCTCGATGGTTCGGGAGATCACGGTGCGTCCGACGCGGGAGTGGCTGCGTCGGAAGATCGGGGAGTTGTTCTTCGACCAGGCGAACATGCGTGAGGCGGATTTGGACCGTGCGCACGCGGTGCTCTCGCAGCGTGCGGGTGCGCGTGCGATGGTGAAGCTGTCGCGGAGCGCACGCCGGAATCACCTGGGCGAGCGGATGGGCGGCGTGCGGGCGCCGACGCTGTTGATCTGGGGGCGGAACGACGTGGTGACGCCGCCCGAGGCGTGCGAGGAGTTCAACCGGCTGATCCCGAACTCGCGGGTGGTGTGGTTCGACCGGTGCGGGCACGCGCCGATGATCGAGAAGCCGGAGGAGTTTGCGCGGGCGCTGGTGGAGTTCGTGGACGGGCTTGGGCGTCACGACGCGGAACGCTGACGCGGCATGGCACGCGGCACGACTGTCACGGGATGGCGGTGGACCTCGCTGGTGGGGGCGGGGCTGCGGGTGCGCCTGGCGCGCCGGATCCGACGGCTGTCGGACGTGGCGTACTGGAGGGCGCGGACGGGGGAGATCCAGCGGGAACAGTTGCGGCGGCTGCTGGTGCGCGCGTCGGGGACGGTGTTCGGGCGCGAGCGCGGGTTTGAGCGGATTTCGCGGCTGGCGCCGCCCGAGATGCTCTCGGCGTACCGGTCGGCGGTGCCGGTGGCGGACTGGTACGCCTACCGCGGGCTGATCGCGCGGATGCGCGAGGGCGGCGAGCCGGACGTGCTGTGGCCGGGGCTGGTGCGGGACTTTGCGCAGACGAGCGGGACGACGAGCGGGGACAAGTACATCCCGGTGTCGTCGGCGATGATGCGTTCGAACTACCTGGCGTCGCTGGACATCTTCGCGAATGCGGCGCGGTTCGGGTGCCCGCTGCCGCGGCTGACGGGCGGCCGTGTGCTCTTCCTGGGCGGGTCGACGGACCTGACGGTGAACGAGCGGGGGATCCGGACGGGGGATCTCTCGGGGATCGTGACGCCGCTGATCCGGTGGCCGATCACGGCGATCTATTCGCCGGGTCGCGAGGTGGCGCTCATGAGCCACTGGCCGAGCAAGATCGAGGCGATGGCGCGCACGTGCCTGGACCAGGACATCCGGATGATCACGGGGATGCCGAGTTGGGCGATCGTGCTGCTGGACCGGGTGCTGAAGCTGGCGCGGGAGCGCGGGCGCGAGGCATCGTGCATCCGCGACGTCTGGCCGCGGCTCGAGCTGTTCGTGCACGGCGGCGTGAAGTACGGGCCGTTCGAGGCGCGGGTGCGTCAGCTGTGGTCGGGTTCGGCGGATGGGGCGGACATCCCGCGTCGGCTTGAGTTGTACCCGGCGAGCGAGGGCTTTGTCGCGCTGCAGGACACGGAGGGGGAGCCGGGGCTGCGGTTGTGCGCGGACATCGGGAACTTCGTGGAGTTCGTGCCGCTGGAGCGGATCGACGAGGCGGGGGCGCCCGCGTTTGCGGCGGACGAGGTGGAGAAGGGTCAGAAGTACGTGGTGGTGCTGTCGACGTGCGCGGGGCTGTGGCGGTACGTGCTGGGGGATGTGGTGGAGTTTGACACGATCCCCGACGGGCCGGGCGGGCGTGCGGGCGATGGGCCGAGCCGGATGCGGATCGTGGGGCGGCATCGGCACTTCATCAACGCGTTCGGCGAGAACCTGATCGTGGAGCACATCGAGAACGCGGTGTCGGAGGCGGCGCGCCGGACGGGGCTGGTGGTGGGGGAGTTCACGGCGGCGCCGGTGTACCCGCGCGATGGCCGTCGCGGCGGGCTGGAGCTGGCGATCGAGGTGGAGTCGAAGGCGGCGGGGCTGGAGGCGTTCCGCGACGCGTTCGACGGCGCGCTCAAGTCGCAGAATGTGGACTACGTCACGAAGCGGACGGACGACCTCGGGATGGCGCCGCCGACGATCACGGCGCTTCCGGTGGGGACGTTCCATCGGTGGCTGGAATCGCGCGGGAAGCTGGGCGGCCAGCACAAGTGCCCTCGGTGCATGAACGCGCGCGAGGTGCTGGAGAGCGTGTTGGCGGCCGCGGTTCGGGGCTCGGACGGGAAACCGGGCGGGTGATTTCCCAATCAGGGTCGGGGCCGGTAGCATTCGGTCTCCTGAGCCCGGGGGCGGCCTTCGAATGCCCGACGAACCCAACACGCTGATGGAAGCACGACCGCAGGGACGCCGGCCCGATGTTGCCGCGGCGGGTCTGGCGATGCTGGACCAGTGCGCGGCGTTGGTGGTGGCGGTGGGGGACGCGGCGTACCGGTCGGAATCGACGGTTCAGCCCGGTGGGAC
>CAZMPE010000211.1:0-5372 GCA_964567955.1 uncultured Phycisphaeraceae bacterium
CGCGGCAGGTTGGCCCCGGCCATCGCGACGACCCGGTCCTTGTGCCACTCCACCGCCGCCATCGCGGGGTGCGTGAGCGCGACGACGAGTTCGGCGACGCCCCGGTCGTCGACGAGCAGGTTGGCCCCGTCGCCCAGCACGCGGAGCGCGGGGTCGATCTCGAGGCACGCGCGGAGCTGATCCACGGATCCGGGGCGCGCCAGACGATCCGCGCCGCCGCCGACCCCGAACCAGGTCGGGAGCGCCGCGTTCGTCTCCAACCGGACCTCCTGCGCGCTAGCCGATACCAAGGCCCTGCTTCTCCTTCAGACCGCTCTTGACCTCCACGGGCGAGCCCGCCCGCCCCAACAGGAAACCGTGGGCCACCTGCCACACCGGGCCCGCGCCCATGACCACCAGCAGATCGCCGGCGCGGCAGAAGTTCTCGAGATGCTCGATGATCGCCTCGAACGGGTAGAGGTGGCTCGCGCGCACGCCGTTGGTGCGCAGGCGGTCCACCAGGTCCTGCTCCGAGACGCGGTGCTTCTCCGCGATGCTGTCGCGGACGAAGTAGATGTGCGGCACGATGACGACGTCGGCGCTCGTGAAGGCCGAGGCGAACTCCTCGAGCAGGTGGCGCGTCCGCGAGTGCTGGTGCGGCTGGAAGACGCAGATGAGCCGCCCGCCCCGCTCCTCCGGGCGCTCGAAGCCCCGCAGCGCCCGCAGCGTCGCCTCGACCTCGGTCGGGTGGTGCCCGTAGTCGTCGTACACGCGGACCGATCCGCCGGACGTCGCGCGCTCGCCGAGGAACTGCGTGCGGCGGTCGACGCCCGCGAACGCCGCGAGCGAAGCCTCGACACGGCGCGGGTCGGCGCCCAGGATGCACGCCAGCGCGCACGCCGTCGCGGCGTTCATGGCGTTGTGCGCGCCCGGGAGCGACGCCCGCCACTCCGCGACCGGCTCGCGCCGGTGGGCCAGGCTGACCTGACGGGTCTCGGGGTCGAAGGCGACGACCCAGTCCGCATCCGGATCAAACCCGATCGTCTCGACCTCGCAGGTCAACCCGGCGACGACTTCCTTGCGGTGCGCCCCGCGGTGCGCGATCAGCAGCCGCCCGCCCGCATCCGCCGGCGCCACCAGGCGCGCGAACTCGTGGAACGCCTCCACCACCGCGTCGAGCGAGCCGTAGATGTCCAGGTGGTCCGCCTCGACCGAGCTGATCGCCGCGATCGTCGGCCGGAAGTTGTGGAACGAGCGGTTGTATTCGCACGCCTCGGCCAGCAGCAGCCCGGGGTGCCCCGCCAGGAGCCCCGCGGGGATGACGTCCGCCCCCAGCCGGAAACCCGTGGCCCGGCCCCGGATGCCGGACGCCGCGCCGTGCGTGAGCTGCGTGCAGGTCGCCCCGACGATGACCGTGGGGTCAAGGCCCGCGTCCGCCAGGGCCGAGCCGAGCATGGCGGTGGTTGTCGACTTGCCGTGCGTGCCCGCGATGGCGACACCGGTCCGGCCCAGCATGCACTGGCCCAGAGCCTCGGCGTAGACCATCGTCCGGATGCCGCGCCGCTGGGCCTCGAGCACCTGCGGGTGGTCGGGCTTCACCGCGGCCGAGACGACGACCAGGCCGCACTCATCGGGGAGCCACGACTTGCTCTGGTCGAAGCCGACGCGGATGCCCTCGGACTCGAGGGCTTCGGTGGTCTCCGACGTGTTCAGGTCCGACCCGGAGACGATCGCGTCCCGGCCCTTGAGCATGCGGGCGAGGCCCGCCATGCCGCAGCCGCCGATGCCGATCATGTAGACATGGACGCCCGCGACCTCGAAGCCGGTCGGGGCGCGCCGATTCTGGTCCGAAACTCCATTTCCGGATCGGGGGCGGGGCATGCCACAGGGTATCGGATAGCCGCTCGCCCCGGCTCCACAGCGGCGGACCCCCGTTCCGGACCGGTCCGTCGGCTTATCCTCACCCCATGCCCGAAGTTCTCCCCTACCGCCTCGCCTGCCTGTGCGACCTCCGCGACGACCGCGGCCGCGTGCTCCTCCTGCGACGCATCAAGGCACCGAACAAGGGCCTCTGCTCGCCGATCGGCGGGAAGCTGGACATGACCCGGGGCGAGTCGCCGGCCGGTTGCGCGATCCGCGAGATCCAGGAGGAGGCGGGCCTGGACATCCCGATCGAGCGGCTGCACCTGCTGGGGCTGATCAGCGAGTGCGCCTTCGAGGGCGCCGGCCACTGGCTCCTTTTCTATTACCGCGTGCTGGGGCCCGTCCGCGTCGAGCCCCAGACCATGCGCGAGGGGCACCTCGACTGGTACGACCCGGCGGACATCGACTCGCTGCCGCTCCCCGAGACCGACCGGCAGATCATCTGGCCCCTCGTGCGCCGGCACGAGTCCTCCGGCCCCGGCGGGCGGCCCGGGTTCTTCGCCCTCCATATCGACTGCAGCGCCGGCGACGTCCGGTGGACGGTCCAGCAGTCGAGCCTGGACCGGGCACCCGTCTAGAACCCGGCTCGTCCGGTGCGCGTTCTATACTCCGCCGGGCTCGATCCATACCGACCGACGTGATCAACCCGATGCACATCCTCATCCCCCGAGAGCGCGCCCCGGCGCGACTGAGCACGCTGCTGGCGCTCGGCTGCCTGATGGCGGCCTCATTCATGACGAGCGCCCAGCCCGGGACCGGCATGCAGCCAGCCCCCGGCCCGATCCCCGCGGCACGCCAGGCCAACAACGTCGCGGTGCTCACGATCGAGGGCGAGATCACCGACGTGACCGCCCGCAGCATCGAGCGACGCATCACCATGGCCAAGCGCGCCGGCGCCGATGCGCTCGTCATCGAACTCAACACGCCCGGCGGCGAACTCGGCGCGGTCCTGACCATCTGCAACGCCATCAAGTCCTCGCCCATCCCCAACACCGTCGCGTGGATCAACCCGGACGCCTACTCCGGCGGCGCGATCATCGCCCTCGCCTGCCGCGAGATCGTGACCAGTGCGCCCGCGACGATGGGCGACTCGCTCATCGTGATCGGCGGGTTCATGAAGAGCTTCGAGTCGCTCCCCGAGCACGAACGCCAGAAGCTCCTCTCCCCGCTGGTCGCCGAGGTCGTCGCCTCTGCGCGCCGCAACGGGTACGACGAGTTGCTCGTTCAGGGCATCGTCAGCCGCGGCGTCGAGCTCTGGCAGGTCGAGAACCGCGAGACCGGCCGCCGCCTCTGCATCACGCGCTCCGAGTATCAGACGATCTTCGGAGAAGACCCGCCCGAGGGCTCGCCCGTCCTGCCGAGCGCACGCCGCTCCGATACACCCGCGCCGGCGCCGCCGCCGGAGTCGCAAGCCCCGCCGACCGGCTCGAGGGGCCAGGTCGCTCCCGGCGTTCCGGAACCCGAGGCCCGGCGCGCCTTCCCCAAGGCCGATTCCGAGGACCCCAGGCGGTTCATCCCCGGCGCGCCGGAGCTCGGCGCTCTCACCGACGAAGTCACCTTCAACCAGCTTCAGGATTCGACGAGGCCGGTGATCACCGGCGCGGACCGCGGCAAGTGGTCGCTCGTCGATTACGTCAGCACCGGCGACGGACCGTTCGTCTTCAAGGACGGCGACCTGAAGCGGTTCGACCTTTCCGTGGGCACGGTCCGCAACGACGAAGAGCTCAAGGCCTTCTTCGGCGCCCGGTACCTCCTGCGGCTCGACCAGAGCTGGTCGGAGACGCTCGTCAACCTCGCGACGAGCTGGCCCGTCCGCGTCGTGCTCATCGCCGTCTTCCTCATCGCGCTCTTCCTCGAGATGACGCACCCGGGCCTGATCCTGCCCGGCTCGATCGCCGCCCTCGCCCTCGTCGGCCTCATCGCCCCGCCGATGCTCATCAACCTCGCGAACTGGTGGGAGATCGCGGCGATCGCCTCCGGCATCTTCCTGGTCTGTCTTGAGATCTTCGTCATCCCCGGCTTCGGCGTCGTGGGAATCGCCGGCATCCTGGCCCTCTTCGGCGGGCTGGTGGGAACGTTCGTCCCCGAGGGCGGATTCTTCCCCGACACGCCGGGCCAGCAGGACAACCTGCTCTACGGCGTCGCCACGCTCCTGCTCGCCGTCGCGACCGCGGGCGTCGGCATCTATTTCATCTCTCGGCACTTCGGCTCGCTGCCGCTCTTCGGGAGGCTCGTGCTCCGGGACCCGCAACTCGACGACAACGACGAGCTGCTGGGGGCCATGGCCGCGGAACTCCCCGGGCGCGTCCGCGTCGGCGCGACCGGCCGGGCCGTTTCCGCGCTGCGCCCGTCCGGCCGCGCCGAGATCGACGGCCGCATCGTCGACGTGGTCTCCGAGCTCGGCTACATCCGCGAGGGCTCGGCCATCGTCGTGAAGCAGGTGTCGGAGTTCCGGATCGCGGTGGAAAAGGCGCCGGATTCCGGCGCGTCAGGAGAATCGTAAGCGTGGACGAAGTCATGCTCTTCTGGGGCCTGGGCCTGCTCGCCGCCGCCCTCCTCCTCGTCGTCATCGAGGTGTTCGTCCCCTCGGGGGGCGTGATCGCCTTCATCGCCATCGGCGCCGCCGTCGCGGGCGTGGTCTGCCTCTTCCGCGTCAGCACCACCTGGGGTCTGATCGGCCTGCTCTGTCTCGTCTTTGGGGGGCCCTCCGTCTTCGGGTTTGCGCTGAAAGTCTGGCCGCACACACCCATCGGGCGTCGCATGCTGGGCGAGAAGACGCCCGAGCAGGTGGAGTCCGAGCGCCAGGCCGCCCAGGAGGAGCGCGACCGCCTCGCCGCGCTCGTCGGCGCCGAGGGCATCGTCCTCACCGATCTCCGCCCCATCGGCGTCGTCGAGATCGACGGCCGGCGCTACGACGCCCTTTCCGAGGAATCCCTCATCCGTGCCGGCCGGCGCGTCCGCGTCACCGTCGCCGAGCCCAACCAGGTCAAGGTCCGGTCCGTCTGAACCGGCCCCTTGACCACCGACGGGCCCGCGTTCCCTATACTGCGCCAACCGCTCCTCAGGAGGCCTCCCGCATGCCATCCGACACACGCTCCCCGCGCTCCATCCTCGCCGCGTTCGGCGCGCTCCTGCTCGCTGCAGACCCCGCCGCGGCGACGCCCGACGCCACGCTCGCCCAGCTCGGCGGCAACAACATCCTCATTGTCGTGCTGATCGTCGTCGCGCTGGTGGCGGTCGTCGTGCTCTTCGTCATCGGCCAGTTCCTGAGCCTGTACATCCAGGCCCTGCTCTCCAACGCGCACGTCAGCCTGCTCGACATCATCGGCATGCGCCTGCGGAAGGTGGACATCCGCACCGTCGTCTTCAGCCGCATCCGCGCCGTGAAGGCCGGCATGGACATCCCGACCAACGCCCTCGAGACGCACTACCTCGCCGGCGGGCGCGTCCCCAACGTCATCAGCGCGATG
>CAZMPE010000212.1:0-5130 GCA_964567955.1 uncultured Phycisphaeraceae bacterium
CAACACGGCCTGCAACCTGGCCTCGCTCAACGTCCTGAAGTTCTACGACAGCAAGGCCCGGTCCTTCGGCGGCGAGCGCTTCGAGCACGCCGTCGATCTCTGGACCGTCGTCCTCGAGATCAGCGTGCTCATGGCCGCCTTCCCCTCCAAGGCGATCGCCGAGCTCAGCTTCCGCTTCCGCACGCTCGGGCTCGGGTACGCCAACCTCGGGGCGATGCTGATGCAGGCGGGGATCGCCTACGACAGCGACGAGGCCCGGGCCGTCTGCGCATGCCTCACCGCAATCCTGACCGGGCGCTCCAACCGTCAGTCGGCGCTGATGGCCGCGCAGCTGGGCGCCTTCGCCGGCTACGAGGCGGACCGGCGCAACATGCTCAGGGTGATCCGCAACCACCGTCTGGCCGCACACGGCGAGAGCCGGACCAGCGACAAGTACGAGGGGCTGCGGATCAGGCCGGTGCCGATCGATCACGCCCTGATCGGGGCCGGGCGGGTGAACCTGTCCAACGCCCGCCAGCTCGGCCAGAGAGCCCGGATCGTCTGGGACGAGGCCCTGGCGCTGGGTGAGAAGCACGGGTACCGAAACGCGCAGGTCACGGTCATCGCGCCCACGGGCACGATCGGTCTGCTCATGGACTGCGACACCACCGGCGTCGAGCCCGACTTCGCGCTGGTCAAGTACAAGAAACTCGCCGGCGGCGGTTACTTCAAGATCGCCAACGAATCCGTGGCGCCGGCCCTCAAGGCCCTCGGGTACGCCGATGGCGAGATCAAGTCGATCCTGACCTTCCTGCTGGGGACACTCACGCTCGAGACCCCCATGCCCGGCACCACGGGCCTGTCGCTGGCCGATTGGCTGGAGCAGAAGGGGCTGACCAACGACGAGATCGCGAAGATCAACGCGTCGCTGCCCGGCGTCTTCGAGCTCTCGTTCGCCTTCGGCGCCTGGGCGCTGGGCGACGAGACCCTGATGCGACTGGGGATCGACCCGGCCGCGGCAAAGGCCGACCCGGCGTTCAACCTGCTCCGCCGGCTCGGTCTCAAGGGCCGCCAGATCGACGATCTCAACAGGCTGATCTGCGGCACACAGACGGTCGAGGGAGCGCCGTTCCTGAAGCCCGAGCACCTGCCGGTCTTTGACTGCGCCAATCGGTGCGGCAAGACAGGGGTCCGGTTCATCGCCCCGCAGGGGCACATCCGGATGATGGCCGCGGCACAGCCGTTCATCTCCGGGGCGATCAGCAAGACCATCAACCTGCCCAACGAGGCGACGGTCCAGGAGATCGAGGACTGCTACCGCTTGAGCTGGGAGCTGGGACTCAAGGCCAACGCCCTCTACCGCGACGGCTGCAAGCTGAGCCAGCCCCTCAATAGCGCGAGCGAGAGTTCCGCGGACTCGGAGGAGGGCGGCGACCCGGGGGAGCCGGTCGAAGCGGCGTCCGAGCCGGTTTCTTCGATTGCGGCCCCGGCTGCAGCATCGATTGAGCCGCCCGCGCCGGTCGAGGCTCGTATCCAGATCGTGCACCGGCCGATGCGCCGGCGGCTGGCGGACACGAGGCGCTCGATCACACACAAGTTCAACATTGCCGGGCACGAGGGGTATCTCACGGTCGGCCTGTACGACGACGGCATGCCCGGCGAACTCTTCATCACCATGGCCAAGGAGGGGTCGACGACCGGCGGGCTCATGGACTCGCTCGGAACTGCCACTTCTGTGGCGCTGCAGTACGGCGTGCCGATAGAGAGTCTTGTCAACAAGTTCAGCCATCAGCGGTTCGAGCCCGCGGGGATGACGGCCAATGAGGACATCCCGTTCGCCAAGAGCCTGGTCGACTACATCTTCCGCTGGCTCGGCATGCAGTTCATCCCGGGATATCGCGCCGCGAACGCACCGAAGCGTTCGCGCGATGAGCAGGCAAGCCCGCTGACCGACAGTCGCGGCGTCGCCTCGGCGGTCGGCGGAACGGAACAGGAGGAACCACGTTGGAATCAGTTCGCTCCAGGGAACAAGGACGCTCCGAGCGGTCACGAGAACGGCGCGTCCGTTCCGGCTGTGGTCGTTTCGAGGATGTCGGCCCAGAGAACCGAGACCGCCTGGTCGTACGAAGGCCCGGCGGGGACCGCTCCGGGCCAAAGAGGAACCGTCAGCGGGTACGGTTCGGTCGCCGCGTCAACGCTGACCATCGCCATGGAGAGCACGGGCGACGCTCCCGCGTGCGACGTCTGCGGGACGATCACCGTCCGCAGCGGCACGTGCTACAAGTGCCTGAACTGCGGCAGCAGCATGGGCTGTAGTTGATTCCACAGGCGGGCCGGAACGGCCCGCCTTGTCCGATTTGCCCCACCGACAGGGCCGCGCGGGGGTCCAGCCTCCCTGACTTCCGCTCTCACATGCGGCCCTGCACCTCCTCCCCTGGGTGGTCCCACCACCGCCCAGGGGTTTTTCATGGGTGCCCCATGCCGGCGATCGAGGAGATCTGTGAAAAACCTAACTGATGACGAACAAAGCGATGTATTTCCCCGATTCAGACGATTGCATCCGGCCGGCAAGAATCAGGTAGTTGAGAGACATTTGCACGTTGACACGCAGGGGAAGGCGCTGTAACTTCCCATTATCTGGGTAGGGATTCGATCCCGAGCCCGGGTAGAGAGAGAACTCGCGGTGCCCCTGATCGCGTGAAGTGCACGAATTCATAAGAGGAGAGAATCGTGACGACCACCCTGAAGCTGAGCTGCTATCCGGCCGTCGGTGCCGTGCTGTTGGCATCGGCCTCCGCCAGCGCGATCAACCTCGCGTCGTTTTCATTCAGCGATCTGAATGCGTCCTACACGGTCACCAGCCCGACCAACGGCACGTTCGGCGCGGTTTCGTCGAACACCGGTGTGCTGCAGACGGCCGGTGACGTGACGCGTCTGACGGGCGCCGGCGGCACGGCCCTCTTCGGGCCCGGCCTGGCCTCGAGCGTCGTGAACTTCAACATCTCCGTCAGCTCGATCAACACCGTCTCCAACACAGCTCTGGGCAGCGGCACGTTCGCCATCATGGATGCGGACGGCGACATCCTGGGCGGCACCATCACCGGGATGTTCTCGATGATGTTCGGCGGCGGCGGGACGTTCTTCAACGGTTCGCTGAGCAACGTCACACTTGTCGACGGCGGTGTGGTCGATTCCACATTCGATGGCACATCGGGTGGATCGTTCATCCGTGACCTCGGTCCGCCGGGGATCTATAACGGCTACGTCATCAACTTGTTCATCAACCCGACCGGGACGTTCTTCCAGAGCGCCTTCGCCGATGTGTCGAGCCAGGCTTCTGCGGTCATCGTGCCCGCTCCGGCGGCTCTGGCCACGCTCGGCCTCGGTGTCATGGTGCTGGGCGGCCGGCGCCGGCGCTAGCCCGTTCGGTCTCCTCTCCCTTGGAACCCTACCGACCGCCTTCCGGCGGTCGATTTTTTTGGGTTGCCGGGTACTCCCTCCACGGCCGCGGCTCCCGACCGCAAAGGCCGACCCGAACACTCCGCTGACAAAGGCGCCCGATCTTCGCCGGCCCTCCCGTCTGCATCAATTCGTCTTACTTCCACCAAGTTCCGGGCTGCCTATTGACATTGGCTCCGGGAATCGTAGATTTTGAGGGTCGAACGGCGTCATGACCGCGCGACATGAGAGAGACGGCATCAGCGCAAAGGTGCGGAATGCCGGAGCAACCGAGTCGAAAAGAGGAGAGAGTTCCATGCGTTCATCCACATTGATCGGTGTTGCGTTGGCGGGCGTGGCAGGAATGGCCGCCAGCGCGAACGCGATCACGATTCTGTCGTTCACGTTCAGTGATCTCAACGGCGCCTTCGCTCCGTCGTCGGCGACCACCGGCCAGTTCAGCGCCGGCTCGTCCAACAGCGGCGGGCTGTTCACGAACGGCGATGTCACCAGCCTCGTCGCGCCGGGCGGCAGCGCCCTGTACGGCGGCGCGGGCGGGGTGGCCCCCGGCATCGTCGACATCCAACTGTCGATGACCAACATCAACACCGGCGCGCTGACGGCCGACGGCTTGGGCACGCTCACGATCCTGGACGCGGACGGCGACATCCTCTCGGGGACCGTGATGGGCAACTTCTTCGGCTCGCCCGGCGGCGGCACGTTCTTCAATGGCGCACTGTCCAACGTCACGATCGTCGATGGTGGGGCGGTCGACCCGACATGGAACGGCCCGAACGGCGGCTCGTTTGATCGCAGCCTCGGCGGCGCTCCGCAGCCCTACACCGGGTTTATCATCAACCTGTTCGTCAACTCCACCGGCAACTTCTTCCAGACCGCATTCAGCGGATCATCGACGCAGGCGTCGGGCGAACTGGTCCCCGCTCCCGCGACCCTCGCCGCGCTTGGCTTTGGCGTGATGGCCCTCGGCCGCCGCCGCCGCTGACCGACTCAGGATCGTTCCCCCAACCACAAGGACCTCCGCCCTCGAGGGCGGAGGTCTTTCATTTGGCCCGGTCTTCGTCCATCGCACCGCGGCCCATCGGCATCTCGAATCGGTCGCGGGTGCGGCAATACCCCAAGCCGCCCATGCGTCCGATCGCCGCAAGTCTGGCCGGGTCGGTCCGCAGGCGGGAGTCGGCCAGGCCGTCCCGTATGAAGACGTGGACAACGCGCCCGATGACGACATTGCCGCCGGCCGCGACTCCCGGGTTCAGGCGGATCACCTGAAGAGTCCGGCATTCGAACGCCACCGGAGACTCGGCGACGCGCGGCGGGCGCACGGTCGCGCTCGGACCGGGCGTCAGTCCGACCAGGTCGAACTCTGACTCTCCGTAGGCGAGGGGTTCCGCGGCCCCCGCCACCCTCGTGGCGTACTCCTCGGTCGCGACATTGACGACAAACTCCCCGGTTCCTCCCTCGCCGACGGGCTTGGCGTTGCGGAGCGTGTCCTTTTCGGCCCCCTGGGCGTTGTTGGCCGGGCAGAACAGAAGCGTCATGGGATCTGCCGAGATGCCGTTGAAGAATGAGAAGGGCGCCAGGTTGAGCCGGCCGTCCGGCGAGACGGTGGAGACAAAGGCGATCGGGCGCGGGACAATGCACCCGATGAGCAGTTTGTAGCGATCCTGGACCGCCAGCGTGGCCGGGTCGAGTTCC
>CAZMPE010000212.1:5140-5371 GCA_964567955.1 uncultured Phycisphaeraceae bacterium
GGAGTGTAGAGCGAAGGGAGGCCGCTCCATCCCGTTGCGGCCTATGGTTACGCCCTCAATTCTCAACTAGAAACTGGGCCCGGAGGACGGGCCTGTGCGAAAGGGCGAGCGCCATGCGTCGTGCGAAGATCAGCGTCATCGGGGCGGGGAATGTCGGAGCCACTTGCGCCCATTGGGCGGCGGCGAAGGAACTCGGGGACATCGTCCTGCTGGACATCCCGGACAAAGTCG
>CAZMPE010000213.1:0-5364 GCA_964567955.1 uncultured Phycisphaeraceae bacterium
TCTGTTTGTCCTGCCCGTCGAGCTGCACCAGCACCAGCTGGGTCAGGATCTGCGTGTCCAAAACGAACCCGTCGCCCTCGGACGTGCCGACGCGCTGCTTCTTGCGGGGCAATCGCCGGGCGAGTTCCTCATACGTCTGGTCCTCGTAGCGCAGACAGCACATCAACCGGCCGCAGCGACCGCTGATCTTGAGCGGGTCAAGCGTGGCCTTCTGGACCTTGGCCGAGCGCATGGAGACCGGCTTGAGCACCTTGAGGAAGTTCTTGCAGCAGCAATGCTGGCCGCAGCGCTCGTAATCGGCGGTCAGGCGGGCCTCGTCGCGGGCGCCGACCTGGCGCAGCTCGATCCGCGAGCGGTGCTCGGCGGAGAGGATGTGGACGAGTTCGCGGAAGTCGACGCGCTCCTCGCTGCTGTAGAAGAACGTCAGCCGTTCGCCTCCGAGGATCGGCTCGGCGTCGACGACCCGCATGGGGAGTTTCAGATCCTCGGTCACGCGCCGCGCCGCCATCTTGAGCCCGTGCTTGGACTGCTCGAGCCGCGCCTGACGCTCCATGTCCTCGCCGGTGGCGACGCGCAGGGCGCGCCCCTCGCTGTAGAAGGGGTAATCACGTCCCCCGGAGTTCTCGATGTACTGGAGCATCTCCTGGCGCGTGACGCTCTTGGAGCACCCCGCGTTCGGACAGGTGCTCGTGAGCATCTCGCCGATCTCGGTCCCGCGGAACGTCCGCACCACGATCTTCGAGCCGCACCCGGGCTTGACGTCGCCGTCGTACGGGAACTCGCCGACGAACTTCATCGCCCCGAAGCGCACGACCATCGTCTTGGGAGCCTTGAGCGACTCGTAGACACGTCGGTCGGTCTCTTCGGCGGCTTTCATGTCCGCCTCGAACTGAGGCAGCGGGTAGATCGGCATTGGTCCCTTCCTGTCACAAACCCGCAACGCGTCCGGCCCGACGGATCGGGATCGGGGCGTGCCGGGCCTGTTGCTGGTGCGCCCGCCCGCGTGCCCGGAGCCGCGGCGGGTTTCAAACACGGGTTGGGCGCCGGCTCCGCGGGGCGAGGGCCCCGAAAACCCGGCGCGGAAGGGCTACTTTCGTCCCTGCGCCCGGCTGCGGGCGTCGGCGAAGATCCGGGACAACTCGTACTTCTTGTGCTGCTCGATCGAAGACTGGTTCTCGACCTTGTAGACGGTGAGTTGATCGGTGCGATTGTCAAGGACGACGAGCATGTCGTCGTTGCCTGCGTCGGTCGTCAGCATGGTGAAGCCGCCGACCTGGCTGACCATCTCGGCCCGTGCCTCGCTGGGCCAGCCGAGCCGACCGGCCTGCACGATGATCAGGGCGACGAGCACGAACGCGCTGGCGAGCAGCACGGCGTCCGGAGACCAGCGGCGGGGTGTGGTGTTTGTCATGGCTCAGCGTCCCGGCTCGGCCGCCGCGTCGGCCCGCAGGTCGCGGTACCCGATCCCCTCAAGAGACTTCGTCGACGCGTTCCACCGCAGGGCGATCATGTCCTGGTTGGACGAGTCGAGGATGTACACGACGTTGGAGTTCCCGCCCTGGATCCGCCCCGCGACCATCGTGTACTCGCCGCGGGCCCGGCCGGTGCGGTCGCGCTGGGCGTCCGCGCTTGGGGCCAGCGTCACGGCGCCGAGGAGCACGATCAGCCCGGCATTGAGCGCGATCAGGCCGCGCCGCCTTCGAAGATTCATCGGTCGGCCTCCCGTCGATTCAGTCCTGGTGTCCGCGCTTGCTCGGGATCATCGACGCCCCGATCACCGCGCCGCCCAGCGCCACCATCACGAAGATATTCGTCAGCGTCGGCGGAGAGTCCGCCTTGCGCGGAACCGGCGGGGAGAGGTCCTGCGAGAACCCGCCGGGGCCGGCCGGCTGCTGCGGCGGCGTCAACTGGCCCAAAGCCGTCCCCGCCGTCATCACGGCCAATGCCGCGCCCGCCAAGTATTTGCCTTTGCATGACATACGTGCGATCCTCCGGCCCACGATCTACCGTGAGGATGCTACAACCGCCGGGGCGCGGTGTAAAGCACCGGGCCCTTGGTCGGGGGCATCCGAGTCCGGAGGGCACAGCCGCCGGCTGATCCGGTCAAAGTCGGCCCCAGACAGGTCGACCGTCCCCCACTTGCCGCTCCGCGTACGCATCGCGCCCGCGTACAGCTCGAGCCTCACCGCCCGGATCGCGTACCAGCGCCCCCGTACCTCGAAGATCTCCTCAAACAGCGCTGTGGGCGGCAGGTCGTCACACCAGTAGACGAAGACGAACGCCGCGCAGAACCCGTCGCCGAACAGGCGCTCCCACGTCTGCAGAGAACGGACATCGTCCTCCGTCACCCAGCTCTCGAGCCTGCCGGGTCCGCGCCGGCGGCCCTCGGCCGTCCGTCGCGCGACGCGGCGGCCCTTGATCTCCACCAGCAGGTTCAGGTCCTCGCCGTACAGAACGAAATCGAATGACTTCAGACCCGCGGGTCCCGGCGAGCGGGAGGGATCGGGGGGAAGGAGTGCCCGGTGCGCCTCGTCGACGGCGACGTACGGCACGCGGCGCGACCGGAGGTACTGCTCGAAGGCGAACTCGTAGTGGTGCCGCCGCTGGGCCACGCGCCCATCCTAACACAAGCCGTCGCCCCGATCCGGGTGGTCTAGCGCGCCAGGCGATCGAGGATGATGGGAATCCCGGGTGCGATCTTGCGTTCCCGACCGGCCAGCGCTCGGACATCCTGCACGATGTCGAAACCGTTGACCAGCGTCCGGTGGCCCGCCTCGAGGAAGACGGTGTCGCTGACGCCGGGCAACTGCGCGGACTGGGCCGGGACGGCCCCGTCGCCCACCTGCGTCGAGAGGTCGGTGATGGCCTTGGTGAATCGCTGCGCGTCCTCGTCGCCGGCAAGCCGGCGCAGCAGCCACGACTCGGACAGCCAGCGGAGATCCTCGTCTTCAACGGGCGCCACCCGACCGACCAGGACCGTGATCGCCACGCCGCTCGGCAACGCACGCGCGTTGAGGTCGGTGAGGTAGGTTGACCCCGGGAGCAGGTCGTCACCCGCCTCCCCCAGCCCGTCGTTCAGGTAGCCGAGCAATCCGCGAGCGTCGTGTTTCGGATCGTCGAAGAACCGCGCGACCTGCTCGCGGATCTCGCCGATCGCCCGCAGCTTCGCCAGGGGCGAGCCCCCGTTGGGCGTGCCGACGAGGATCAACCGCCCGACATCGGGAAATCGCTCATGCCCGCCCGCCGCGCCCGCGTACATGCCGGGACGCGTCAGCACATCCCGCGCGATCAACCCGCCCATCGAATGGCAGATCAAGTCGACCCGCTCGGTACCGCGGGCGCGCAGGTTCTCGAGCGCCGCCGCCAGGAGCGGCGCGGAGTCGGCCAGCGGCTGGTCGTTGGGATAGTCGAACCGGGCCACAGAAAAGCCGACGCCCGCGCCCAACTCCCGGACCGGAGCCGCCAGTTCATCCCAGACGGACCCGGGCTCGTCCAGTCCGTGCACGAGGAGCACGATGCGCGCGGGGGTTCGGGCGCCCTCGGCGAGCGGCTCCCACGTGAGCGTGTTGGTGTCGGCCGCGAGCATCCGGACGCCCATCGGGGGCTTGATCTCGCGCGCCTCGGCGCGGAACCTGCTCACCGCGCGGGCCGCGCGATCGGACAGCTCCTCAACGGACCGGACCACGCGCCCGGTGATGCCGTCGGGCTCGTCGTGCGCCCGGTCGCCCGACTGTCCGAAGGCCGGCGCGCAGAACAACAGCCCCATCAGCGCCACGATCCGTCTCGGCCTCCACCGCCCCGCCTTGTTCGTTCGTGTCATGGCCGTTTCTCGATCAGCAGGTCCAGCAGGCGCTGCTCGGCCTGCTGGTAGGCCGTGAACGCCTCGTGCAGCCGCGCGGTCATCTCCTCGATGCTCCGCCGGCTGAGCCCGTTCGCCGCCGTGGTGGCCTGCAGGGCCTCGCTCGCCGCTCGCAGGTCGCTGACCGCCTCCGCGTACGAGCGGGCGGTCTGATGAATGAGTTCGGATTCCAGCTCCTTGGTTTTCGGCGAATACAGGAGCAGCCAGGGCTTTGTACGGATCTCGACCGTCGCGAGTTTCAGCTGATCCGTCGCCAATCGTGCATTCGCGAACACGCGGCGCAGCCCCGGCAGCTCTTGCGTGAGGGCGGCCTCCGCCTGCTCCATGAACGAGGCGAACCGGTCCGCGCCCTCCGTGGCCCTCCGGAGCGCGTCGTTGAGAAGGGCCATGCTCTCGGCGTCGGCCCGGCGCGTCACCGATTCGACGTTCGCGACGATCGCGTCCAGGCCCTCCGCGTTGCGATCGATGAGGCCCTGCGCGGACTCCACAACCTTGCGGGCCTCGGCCACTCCCGCCCGCATCTCCGTCGCAACCGTGTCGAAGTCGGACACGGCCCTTTCCGCCTGCTCGAGCGTCGAGTCGATCCTCGCGGACCATTCCGGGGTCCGCTCGCGCACGTCCGCGGCGACGGCTCGGATATCCGCCAGGGCGCCGCGGATGGTCTCGAGGTCCCTGGTTTCGATCTGCTCGACCATGCGGTCGATCCGGCTGACGATCTCCTTGAGCTGCTCCGCCTGTGCGGGCCCGTACCCGGCTTGCGCGAGCACCGACGGCGGGGCGAGGCGGCCGTTGAGCACCTCGCCGCTCTCCAGCTCCGGCCTGCCGCCCTGCGGCGACTCGACCGCCGATCCATCCCCGGCGTCGGCGAAGTTGATGCTGGCCAGCCCGCCGAGGATCGGGCGCTCCAGGTACGCCAGCGCGTCCTCGAAGAGCGTCAGGTCCGACCGGATCGATACGTCAACATCGACGCTCTCCGGCGCGACGGTGATCGATGAGACGCGCCCGATCTTCTGCCCGCCGAGCGTCACGATGGAACCGGGCTTGAGGCCGGCGGCCCCGTCCTCGTGCGAGAACTTCACCACGTACGAGTGCGTCTGGAGCATCCGGTCGCCGAAGCCGGCCAGCGCCATGCTGATCGCCACCGCGATGCCGACGCTCCCGACGACAAAGACTCCCGCGATCACGTTGCTCTTCGAGTACGTCCGTATCGGCATGGTCGACTCCGTGCCCCTTCAGCCTATCCGCGCGCCCGCGGTTCAGTCCTCGCGCGTCGCCTGAACGCTCGGCGCGACGGGCTCCGGCGCCGGACCGCCCAGCAGGTCCTCCGCGTAGTTCGTCAGCGCCCGCCGTGTCGTGATCGGCCCCTCCGCGTCGCCCCTCAGAAACTGGCGGATGAGCTGCTCGTCCACCGTGAGCCGCGCGGCGTCGGGAGCATCGAGCCTTCGCAGCCGGTCGAACCAGTCGCGCGACTCGACCCGGAGCATCCGGCCCTTGTCGAGCATCGC
>CAZMPE010000214.1:0-5360 GCA_964567955.1 uncultured Phycisphaeraceae bacterium
GGGTCATCTCGTCTTTGCTGGGTGTCTTTTCGTAGAAGCCGATCCAGGAGAGGCCGCGGGGATGGAAGGCGTCCCAGAGCGCATCGACGGCGGCCTGCATGGCGGCGTCGCGCGCCGGGGCGCGCAGCGAGCGGAGTCGCGCGAGGGGCGCGGCGTAGTCGCGGCGTGCTGTGCCTGTGGGGGCGGTCATGGTGACGCGCCGGGGCGGGTCAGAGCGTGGCCGAGGTGTAGGGCAGGAGGGCCATGAAGCGGGCGCGCTTGATGGCCTGGGCGACCATGCGCTGCTCTCCGGCGGTGGTGCCGAGGCGTTTGCGGCCGAAGATCTTGCCGTTGGGGCTCATGAGGCGGCGGAGGGTGTCGACGTCCTTCCAATCGACGTAGATCTTTCCGGTGCCGCTGGTCTTTCCGACCTTGATCTTCTGTCCGTTGTTGAAGCGCTGGAACTTGCTCATGGGTCACTGGCTCCGTCATGGGCTGGATGGCCCGGGCGGTGTTCGGGACGTCCCGAACCGTGCTCGGGCGACGGGGGAGGACGAGTTTAGGCGTGGGGCGGGGCCGGGGCCACGGGGCGGCGGAGGGCGTCGAGGCCGAATCGCCCGGCTCCTCCGGCCAGGAGGGCGAGCGCGACGAGGCCGAGGGCCGCGTTCTGGTAGATGTTGCACCAGCTGAGCCTGGTCGGGCAGAAGAGGCGGAAGCGTCCGAAGCAGGAGCAGTCGAAGGACTGACCCTTCTGGAGGACGACGTAGATGGCGGCGATGAAGCCGGCGAGGGCGAGGGTGAGCAGGAGCGCGGCGGGGCGGGTCCAGAACCCGGCGACGAGGAAGGCTCCGCAGATCATCTCGACCCAGGGGATGGCGAAGGCGGCGACGATGACGAGATGATCGTGTTCGTAGGCGCGGAAGAGGGCGAGGGATTCGTTGAACTTCTGCATCGACTCGACGAAGCCGTCGGGGTCGTTCAGCTTTGAGTACGCGGCGAAGAGGAAGACGCCGCCGAGGGCGAGGCGGAGGACGAGCGCCGCGACGGCCCAGACGTTTGCGGGGCGCGCGGCGATTGGGGCTGGTGTTTCGGTCATGCGTGTTCCGGTGCGGTCACGGGCCGTAGGGGTCGGGGCCGGACTCGACGGGGAAGCCGAGGGCCTGCCAGCTCGGGAATCCGTCCTTCATGATGTAGATGGGCCCGATGTCGCGTTTGAGATTCTGGAGGCGCTTCATGACGCTGGCGGAATCGGTGCACTGGGCGCCCTGGCAGTAGACGACGATGGTCATGCCCGGGAGGTTGTTGACGACCTTGCCGGGCGCGCCGGCGAGCATGTCGGGGGTGACGTGCATGGCGCGGGCGACGTGGGAGGCGAGGAAGTCCTGCCTCGGCCGGGCGTCGATGAACCAGACGGAGCCGTTGCGCTTGCCCTGGTCCCAGAGTTCCTTGGCGCGGTCGGTGTCGATGTAGTAGTTGGGGAGTTCGGGCGCCGGCGGCTCCGGGGTGACGACGGGCACGGCGGGTTTGGGGTCGGCGGATACCGGATCCGCGGCGCCCGGCTCCGTCGTGTTCGACTCGGAGGCTCCGGGATCGGTCGGAGGAACGGCCGGCGCGGCGGCAGTGGCGGGCGTTGTGACGGGGTTGTTCTGCGGGCGGAGGGAGAGCGGGCGGTAGTAGGAGTGGACGAGCCCGGCGATGAGACCGAGCGTGAGGATGATGATGGCGCTCGTGAGGATCCGCATCGGAGTCAGTTCGGCTTTCCGGGGTTTGAGGTCGTGGTACCGCCGGGGCCGGAGACGGACGTGGGCTCGGCGGGGGCGGCGGGCTCGATGAACGGGCCCATGGGTCCCGAGGGCGGCAGGACGATCTCGGTCTTCGGGCGGATCGCGCCGACGACCTGGACTTCGTGCTTCTCCTCGCCGGGGGCATCGGTCCGGACGATGAGGGCGCCGGTCATCGGGCCGACGGCGGCCGAGGCGACGCCCTTGAGGAAGACCTGGTATCCGACGCCGTTGCCGTCGCCCTGCTCGAGGGGCTTGATGTCGATTTCGAGGCGCTGTCCCTCGCCGAACTGCTGCTCGATCTCGGTGATGGTGAAGGGCTTGCCGGCGCGGGAGCTGACCTTGAACATGCGCTCGTAGGGCTGGCCGACCTCGATGGCGCCGACGTTGACGCGGGGCGGGAGGACCTTGATGTCGCCGACGACCTCGGCCTGGACCTGGACGCTGGCGAGGGGGACGGTCTTGTCGGTGGTGCGGAAGGTGGCGAGGCTGTTGAGCATGCCCTTGCTGGATGTGTCCTTGAGGGAGAGTTCCAGGCGGGTCTGGCGCTGAACGAGGCCCTCGATCTCGACGGGCTGGGAGTCGAGGATCTTGATGCCGAAGAGCCGGCTGCGGGCGATGCTGGCGTAGGTGACTTCGAAATCCTCGTCGATGCCGGTGACCGTGACGATCTGGGTCGGGGTGTCGCCCTGGAGGACCTCTCCGAAGCTGACGAGGTTGGGCGGGTCGATGGAGACGGCGGTGCGGACATCGGCGTAAATGGTGAGAGTCGTGCTCGGGTTGATGCCCTCGGGCTTGTCCTTCTCGGTGTAGGTGACGGTCACGTTCTGAGAGTTCTTGTGTCCGCCCTTGCCGGCGGGGTTGAAGTTGACGGCGATGGTGCCGCTCTCGCCGGGGGCGTATTCGCGCTTCTCGGGGACGGCGGCGGTGCAGCCGCAGGAGGACGAGAACTTCTCGGCCAGGACGATGACCTTGTCGCTGGAGTTGGTGAACCGGAACTCATGGCTGACCTGTTCGGTGTCCATGATGCGGCCAAAGTCGTGGGTGATCTCATCGAAAGTGAGGCTGTTGACAGCCGGGGCCTGACCGGGTTCGGGCATCTGGAGCTTGATCACCTTCGCCGAGCCGTCGGCCGGTGCCGCGGGCTGCGCAAGGGCGAGCGGGGCGAAGGTCAACCCGGCCAGCAGGGCCAGGGTGAGCGCGGGGCGGGTGGGGGAGCCGATAACACGAGCGGTGCTGTTCTGAGTCTTCATGGTGCCTCCATAATAGTCGCGGTGGGCCGAGTTTCGCCCCCGTGGTCCGGCCGGGCTGGGCGGGAGTTGACATCGGATGATTGACGCCCGGGGTTGCCGCGCTCGGTGGATTGGCGTGCGGCGACCGAACAGGGTTGCCGTTGGCCCGAACAATTGGCGGGGCGGTGTTCCGCCCCGGTCGCGCCGCCTTCGGCGCGCGGAAAGAACCCTCCTTCGTGCCTGAACATCCCCTGTCACATTTGAACGCGGCGGTCGGGGAGGGGGAGCGTGCGGCGTTCGAGGCCCTTCACGAGCGGCTGAGCGGGGGGCTTCGGCGGCTGTTTCTCCGGCGGGCGGCGGGGCGCGAGGAGCTGGCCGAAGAGCTGGCGCAGCGGACGTGGGCGGTGTGCTGGCGGGCGGTCACCGATGGGAAGTACGACGCCGCGCGTGCGGCGTTCTCGACCTTTGTCTATGCGATCGCGTCGAACATCTGGCTCGAGCATCTGAGGTCGGCCTCGCGGGCCGGCGCGCGGGCGGAGCGGGCCGGGTCCAGGGGTGTGCCCGGGGCGGGGGTCGAGGAGCCGACGGGGGCGCTCGAGGACGCGGAGTTGCTGGACGCGGTTCGTTCGTGCGTCCGCCCCAACGGCCCGGGGGGTTTCACGGAGGAGGAACGTTGGATTCTGCGGGGGATCGCGTCGGGCGAGACGGACCGCTCGATGGCGCGGCAACTGCGGGTGGCGGCGAGCACGGTGAACGCCCGGAAACGTTCGGCGCTCGATCGGATGCGGCGGTACCTGGCGGAACTCGGCTTCCGGGCGGAAACGGTCGAGCGCGTGTCGGGGGAGCCCGAATAACAGAAGGACACAGGAAGCCAACGGGGGCGTCATGAACGACCAACAACTGGAACGTCTGCTGCGGATGAGCGCCGAGGTCGATGACCTGGAGCGTCCTGTTGTTCCCGCGCCGATGGCCGTCGTCCGGCGCGGGCCGACGTGGCGTCGGCTCGCGCTGTTTGTGACGCCGGTGGCCGCGGCGGCGGGGCTGGTGCTCGCCGTGGTGGTGATGACGCGTCCGACGGCGCCGACGCACGTGAGGGTGGCGGAGCGTGCGCCGGAACGGCCGGCGCCGGAGGCGGCGGTCGAGGCGCCGGTGGTCGAGCGGGTCGCGTCGGTCAGCGACGAGGAGTCGGTGATCTTCGCGATCCTGCGCGGCCCTGACGGCGAGTGCACGTGCCTGCGCGTGAAGGAGCACGAGTGGGGATCGGGGCGGACCCTCGGTGACATCGGGCGCGCGGAGTTGCTCCGGGTCGCCTTCCGCGACCCGTGCAGTTCGATCCCGCAGCCCGCGGTTATCGTGGCGGTCTCCGGTCCGCGGGGGTCGATCCCGAACAGCCGGAAGGACGCGGAGGCGCTGGCCGCGCGGATGTCGGGAGCGCCGCTGGCGGGGCGTGACATCTCGTCGCTGGCGTACGCCGCGCTCCCCAACCTGCCCGCCGGTACGACGGTCGTTGCGGAGTCGGTGTCGTTCCGTCCGTAGTTCAGGCCTCGGTGAGTTCGGCGGTTTCCTGTCCGGGTCGGCTGCGGAGCCCGCCGGCGAGGAACTCGTCGAGTGCGCGGTGGACGTCTTCGGGCGCGGCGGCGTTGCGGACGGCTTCCTTGAAGGGCTTGCACCCGCCCTCGGCGCGGGCGAGTCGTTTGGCGAACCAGCTGATTCGACGGCGGATCTGGAACATGGCGTAGCGTTCGTCGCGGTATTCGCGCATGAGGTTGAAGTAGCGCCGGACGACGGCGATTTTCTCGGCGTCGGTGGGCTCGGGCGCGGCGGAACCGGTGGTCTGGAGGGCCCAGGCGTCGCGGAAGATCCAGGGCGTGGAGAGGGCGCCGCGGCCGATCATGACGCCGTCGCAGCCGGTTTCGCGGACCATGGTGATGACGTCCTCGGGCTCCTTGCAGTCGCCGTTGCCGATGACGGGGACGCGTCCGGCGACGGCCTCGACGACGCGTGCGATGCCGGGGCGGATGACCTCTCCGCTGAACTTCATCTCGGTGGTGCGTCCGTGGACGGTGACGGCGGCGACCCCCTCCTGGACGAGGGCGCGGGCGAGACCGGGCGAGCAGGCGCGACCGGCGGCGTAGTCGGCGTCGTGCCAGCAGAGGCGCATCTTGCAGGTGAGGGGTACGCGTCCGGCGCTCGCGGCGTCGACGGCCTTGACACAGGCGCGGGCGACGTCGAGGGCGCGCGTGAGGTCGGTGAGCAGCTTCGAGCCGCCGTCTTTTTTGGTGATTTTGTCGACGGGGCAGCCCATGTTGATGTCGACGACGGTGGCCCCGTGCTCGACGGCCCAGCGGGCGCCCTCGGCCATGATGGC
>CAZMPE010000215.1:0-5351 GCA_964567955.1 uncultured Phycisphaeraceae bacterium
GGGGTGGGTGCTGACCGGCCCGCGAAAGCGGGCCGGTTTTGCTTTGCGGCCCGGGCGATCCGGCGTTCGTGATCGTCCGCCGTCAGCTTTCGCGGCCACTCCGGGGAACCCGGCTGCCGCGCCGTCAAGTCCGGTTCATAAATCCGGTCGCGCGGTGCAACCCCCCAAGCCCCGGCTCGTATACTATGTCAGACAAAGTATGCGGCCCAGGCCGCGGGAGCAACCGATGCGGATCGAACGAGAACTCATGCGCGGCGCAGGACCGGTCGCCGTCCTCAAGCTCCTCCAGCGCGGCGAGCAGTACGGCTACCAGCTCGTCGAGGCGCTCTCCCGCAAGTCCAACGGCGTGCTGGCCATGGGCCAGTCCACCCTCTATCCCCTTCTCTACAACCTCGAGGCCAAGGGCCTCATCGAGGGCGTGTGGCGCGAGGCCGATTCCGGACGCGATCGCAAGTACTACCGCCTGACCGACAAGGGCCGTAAGCGCCTCGCCGAGGACTCAAAGCAGTGGCAGGCGCTCACCGAGGCGATGTCCGGCCTCGGCGTGCTCCAGGGGTCGCCACGTTCCATCGGAGGTCCGGCATGAGCCACCAAACGATGGCGGACCATCCGCCCCGGCCACGCCGCGCCACAACCGCCGCGGCGGTCATCCGCGATTCCGAGCTGCCCGAGCGGCTCGGTGCGCTCGTTCTCGCGGTGACCGGCAAGTGCCGGCTCTGGGCGAGCGAACGAGCCGACATCGCCCGGGAGTTGTGCGCGCACTTCCGCGACGGGCTCGAGGCCGGCGCATCCAGCGACGATCTCGCCGCCACATTCGGCGATCCCGCCCGCGCCGCGAAGCTGATCACCGCGGCACGCAAGAGGCTCCGGCCGCTGTGGTGGCGGGCGTCGAGGGCGTCGCTCCGTGCCGCCGGTGCGTTCCTGTTGGTGTGCATCGTGACCTACGCGGTGCTCGCCGCGAGGTTCTACGTCGGTTCCCCCAACATCGCTCGCAACATTATGGATGAGCTGAACACGCCGGTGGTGGCGACGCCCCTCGATCAGCGTGCCTGGCCGCTCTACATCGAGGCCAAGAGGCAGTTCGGCGTGACCCCGGATTTCATGAACGAGCGAGAGTTCGAGAGCCCGACCGCCCCGGGCGACAGGTACTGGCCGCAGATGAGCGAATGGATCGACGCGAACCAGGACGCGTTCGAGACGCTCCGGCGCGCGGCCTCTCGGCCGGCCCTCGGCTACGTGTACAGCGACCGGGTCGATCCCGATCTCTCCCGTGCGCTCGCGCAGACCGTCCCCGGCTACGCGCACGAGCCCGACGTCGAGTCCCCGCACGAGAACCCGTTGGTCGTCGGCATCCTCCTTCCTCACCTCGGAGAGATGCGGCGGTTCGCCCGGCACCTCCGGGCCGATGTCCATCTCGCGGTGTCCCGGGGCGACCCGGAGCGGTACCTCGCCGACATCAACGCGATGCTGCGCATGGCCGAGCAGACCCTGGACGAGAAGTTTCTGATCAGCAACCTGGTCGGAATGTCCATCGGCGACCTCGTGTTCACCACGGTGCTGAAGACCGCCTTCGCGGATGGGCTGATGTCGGATGAACAGCTCCGCGATCTGGCGCACTCGCTGGGCGGGTTCGGCGGCGGCCGGGTGCGGGTCGATCCATCAAACGAACTGTTCATGGTCGACGACCTGCTCCAGAGGTTCTTCAGCGACGACGGACGCGGCGACGGCCGCTACATCGGCGGGCCGGGGCTCGAGGATCTCTACGAGGAGTGGGGCGTCGCACGCCCGAGGGCAGAGCCGCTCCTGAAGGCGTTCCGGCCGGTCCGCGCGGCGTTCGTCTCATCCCGCGCCGAGATCCGCGACCGCGCCGCGCGGTTCGTCGCGGCGGGCGCGGCGGACGACCTTCTGCCCCCCTGGCGCCACGATGAACGGAACAGCGACGAGGCCTATCGCGAGCTGGTCGCGACCGGGATTTTTACTGTGGTTCCGTTCCTCCGCTCGGTGATGAACGAGTCCGAATCCGGCCCGCTCAAGCAGGCGTGCGCCTCGCGCGACCTCATGGAGACGCGCCGCGAAGCGTCGATCACCGTTCTCGCGATGGAGGCCTACCGCCGGTCGCGCGGTTCCTGGCCGGAAACTCTGGTCGAACTCGTGCCCCAGTACATGCCGCGCGTGCCGCTCGACCCATTCGATGGCCAGCCGCTCCGCTACATCGCGGCCCAAGACGAGGGGTCGCTGCCGCGGCTGTACTCGGTCGGAGTCGACCAGGTCGACGACGGCGGGGTTGCCCCGGAAACCGAGAGCGGACATTTCGCCGTGCGCAACTTCCTATGGTTCAAAGTCGATCCGAAAACCGTCGACACCTACGGCGCGGGCCCGGAGTACCAGACCGTCCCGCGCGGTGATTGGGTGCTCTGGCCGCCGTAGCCGCCCGCTTCCGCTCGGCACGACAGCGCACAGATCAGACCTCTCGCGTCGTCTCAGCCGGAACCCACCCCTCCTCGCCTCGCGCGTTCCTTGCCCGGTACCACCTGTTGAGCTCGCTCAAGACGGTCAGCACGTCACCGGCTTCCGTGTCGAGTTCCTTCGCCGCGTAGGGCGCCGCCGCGCCCGCGGGTTGCCGCGGCCGCATGGGCGAATCCCCCCGCATCTCACTTGAAAGTGGAGACAGTTCACGTCCTCGTGCTGCTGGGCGTCAATCCCTGGTCTGCAACGCGATGGAGACACCGACCGGGTCTCGAATGACGGCGTGCCCGGCAACTTCCTTGACGACCTCGCCGCCACCCTCGCGAACGTGTCGAAGGCTCTCGGCGAAGTCATCGACGGGCAGACTGAGTATCCAGACCGAAGGGATCTTCTCATTGTCGTCGTTCTTCGGGCAGAGTTCCGCCGCGGCGACACCATCCGGTCGCCGCAGTTCGCACCGACCCTCCGAATCGGTCGAGGCCGCCGCCCATCCGACGACCTGCTTGTAGAAGTCGCACATCGACGAAACGTCCGAGACCGCGAGCGAGAGCCAGGCGATGCGGCCAATGCCGGCGAGATTGGCTGTACCGTTCGATTCGTCGACAACCACGGGAATCAGGCCGAATGCAGCGCCGGCCGGATCCATGAGAACAGCCCACTGACTGCGCCCGTCCTTGCCCTTCGCGTGAAACAGCTCCCGGCCTCCGAGCTTCAGCGCGCGAGCCGCGCTCACGGCGACATCGGAAACCTGGAAGTGCGGCATCCACTGCAATGGGAGGGCTTCGTATTCAGGTGACCGTGCCCCGAGGCCGATGACCGGCGTGCCCTGGTTGTTGGTCAGGTCCGCCCGCCACAGTGGAGCCGACCCGGTCGTCAGAACCTTCGAGTAGAAGCGGACTTCCCGCTCATGGTCCGGCACCGCGATATCGGCGCTGACAGCTCCGCCAACGCCGTAGAAAAATGGGCCGCGCATGATTGCCTCTCGTGGTTAGAGTCTACGAGAATCAGGAGGATCCCCGAGGGCCTTGTCCAACTCCTCGAGCGCCAAAGGCCAGTTCTCCTTGTGCGCTCTGCAGGACTCCTCGGAGGCGAAACCCGAATGGGTCAGGCGCACTGCCGTGCCCGATCCCTTGGGAACGAGCTCGATCCGCAGGATGGTCTCCGCCCCGGCCGTCCCCTCGGCGGTCCCGTTCCCCGTCATCCATGTCATCTCGATCAGCCGGTCCACCTTCACATCAAGGAACCGGCCGTAGTGGGGGTGCCTGCCCCATTCGTCCCGGTTGTAGAAAAAGTACGGCCGCCCCGCCTCGGGCACCATCGACACCGTCCCGGCCTGGGCAAACCAGAGATCGAATCGCTCCGTCCACGCGGCGAAGACCTCGCTCGGCTTCGCACGAACGGTGTGCTCGCACGTCATGCGCAGCGGCCGCGTCGAGAGGTCGGGGCGGGGTACTGAACTCAAGCGGACCTCCTGAACCTGTCCGGCCGCACCGGCGCGGCGGGGACTCCCTCAGCCTAGCGACCGTCGCGGCTCATGCGAAGAGCGAATCCGGCCCGCCATCGGCGTGACCGGTCGAGCAACGGCGAACAGAGTCGTCCCCGCGATAGGCGTTCAAGCCCCTCACCCATCCCCCAACGTCTCCCCCCGCACCCACCCCCCCACGCCGCGCGCGTTCCTCACCCAGCACCACCCCGTGAGTTAATGCCGGATGGTGAGGGCATCACCCTCTTCTGTGTCGAGCTCCTTCGCCGTGTAGTCCGCAACCGCCCGTCCGCGACCGTCCCCGGTCAGGACCAGCATCGACGCGGGCGCCCACCCGGCATTCCCGTCCGCCGTGCGCACCCAGACCCAACCCGGATACTCGCTCTTCACGTCTCCATCGACGTCGACGATGTCCCCCGCGGCGAGCGATATGGGATCGGGGTAGTTGGACCGGTGCGCCCTGGCGGCAATGCGTCTCATGAGTCCGCTCGATGTCTTCCTCGCGCGCACATCCTAAACAGCCTCCCGCAGTTCAGCCACCGTCAAGCAGATGACTCACCACGAAGGCACCGAGACCACGAAGAGCACGCCCGGGTGCTTCGCCTTACGCCTCAGCGCGTCTTCAAACCAGGCTCCGCTCCTTCGTGCCCTCCGTGCCTTCGTGGTGAGACTCGCCTTCGCCCCGGAATCACGCGCCCCGCCGCGCCGAAACCCCCCGCGATCCCTTGCATGGACCGAAACCTCCAAGCCCGACCACAAGAACGAGGGCCGGGTCTCGGGTTCGTGGCTCCCCGCGTCGCCCGGGTCACGGTAGACTGGGGCGGCCGTTCCGCGCATCGTGCCGGGCGGATCGAAAGTGGACTGGGCATGACCGATCCCGAGCGTCCCGATTCCTCGATCAACAAGCCCTCTCCGCCCGAGGGTTCCGAGACCGTCGCCGCGCCCATCGTGGAGGGTCCCGGCACGATGATCGGGCCCTACAAGATCCTCCAGCGGCTGGGCGAGGGCGGGTTCGGCACGGTCTTCGTCGCCCAGCAGGAGAGGCCGGTCCGGCGGACGGTCGCGGTCAAGATCATCAAGCTGGGGATGGACACGCGACTGGTGATCGCGCGCTTCGAGGCGGAGCGCCAGGCGCTGGCGATGATGGATCACCCGAACATCGCGCGGGTGCTGGACGCGGGGGCGACGGAGACGGGCCGGCCGTTCTTCGTCATGGAACTGGTGCGTGGCGAGCCCATCGTCGAGTATTGCGAGAAGCACAACCTGAGCGTCCACGACCGGCTCGTGCTGTTCGAACAGGCCTGCGCCGCCGTCCAGCACGCGCACACCAAGGGGATCATCCACCGCGACATCAAGCCGTCGAACATCCTCGTGTCCACGCAGGACGAGCGGCCCGTCGCCA
>CAZMPE010000216.1:0-5292 GCA_964567955.1 uncultured Phycisphaeraceae bacterium
AACTCGCCGCCGACCTCGTCGAGAACGGCATCACCCTCGCCGGCGGCGGCGCGCTCCTCCGCGGCCTCCCGGCCATCATGCAGAAGGCGACGGGCCTCGACGTCCGCGTGGCCGAGGACCCGCTCACCTGCGTCGCACGCGGCACCGCCATCTACCTCGAGCACATCGAGGAGTGGAAGGCCACGCTCGAGCAGGACATGCAGGCCTAGCACGCGTCCCCGACACATCCCACATGGCACGGTCGCCGCAACACACACAGGCCCGGCTGACGAGCGCCGCTGTCGTGGCGCTCATCGCCTTCTCACTCCTCCCCGTCAACTGGGGCCGCTGGGTCAACACCTTCCACGACGTCGCGACCTGGATCTTCGGCCCCGTCCAGAAACCCGTCTACCAGCTCAGCCGCTGGTTCGTCTCGCCCCCCTCCGGCCCGGACGACACCCGCCTCCGCGAGCTCGAGAACGACCGCGCCCTCTTCCAGGCCATGTACTTGAAACTGCGCGACGACCTCGTCGAGGCCAACCGCCGCCTCGCCCGTTACGAGGCCGGACTCGCCCCCGCCGAGTCCGGTGTCCGCTTCATGCTCGCACGCGTCATCGGCCCCACCGGCGACGCCGCCTCGGGCATCATCAAGATCCGCGCCGGCCGATCCGAGGGCGTCGAGGAACGGACCGTCGCCACCGTCGCCGGCGTCCAGATCGTCGGACGAGTCGAACGCGTCCAGGCCCGCAGCGCCGACATCGTCCTCATCACCGACCGCGCCGTCGGCCCGCTCGAAGCCGTCATCGTCCCCGACGACAACGACCCCGACAAACGAGAGATCCGCTGCCCGCAGCTCTACCCGCTCGGCGACGGAACCCTCCAGGGCATGGTCCAGCACGAGCCCGCGCGCCAGAACGAACCCTCGCCCACGCCCAAAGTCGGCCAGCTCGTCCGACTCCGCGACGCCTCCTGGCCCGCCAACTCGCGCATGCTCGTCATCGGCCGCGTCGAGAGCGTCAACGCCCTCTTCGAAGCGCCGCTGCGGCACATCGTCGTTGTCCGCCCCACCGTCCCGCTCGACCGCGTCACCGAGGTCACCCTCCGACTCGTCGTCGACCCCGCCGGTGGTGTGGGGGGAGGGGGCACGCCATGAACTGGCTCGCCTTCGGCCTCATCACCTGGATCGTCGTCGGCCTCGAGCTCGGCCTCGAGCGCTCCATCACGCTCCGCTTCTCCACGGTCGTCTGCGAGCCCGGGTTCATCCTCCCCCTGGCCGTCTTCGCCGCCGGCGCCGCGCCGCCCGCCGCCGCTCTCTGGTCCGCCCTCGTCCTCGGACTCATCGTTGATCTCACGTCCCCCCTCCCGACGCAGCCCGGCGGCATCATCACCGTCGTCGGGCCCCACGCCCTCGGCTTCCTCCTCACCGCGCAGCTCGTCCTCGCCCTCCGCGGCGTCGTTATCCGCCGAAATCCGCTCACCGTCGGCGTCCTCGCCGGCGTCGGCACCTTCGTCACCGCCATCGTCGTCGCCGCGGTCTTCACCGCCCGCTCGCTGTTCGGCGACGAGATCCCGTTCAGCGCGACCGAGCGCCTCCTCGGCGGCCTCGGTTCGGCCGTCTACACCGCCATCACCGGCACGCTCCTCGCCTTTGTGCTCAACCCCGCCTCGACGCTGCTCGGCTTCCAGTCCACGCGTCGCGGCTTCGGCCGCCACTAGGGCCTACAGAGCCCGCAGGTCCTCGAGCCTGATGCGCGCGGTCGACTCGAAGATCCGGTGCGCCCCCGCCAGCCGCTCCGCCGGCAGCGAGTGACACACCGCCGCCACGCGCAACCCCGCCGCTAGCGCCGCCGCGATCCCCGTCGGCGTGTCCTCGATCGCCACGCAGTCCGCCGGCGCCGCCCCCAGCCGCTCCGCCGCCAGCAGGTACCCCGCCGGATCGGGCTTCGGCTTCGGCACGTCGTCCGCCGTCACCACCGCACCGAGACACTCCAGCAGCCCGAGCCGCCGCAGCACCGGCTCCACGCTCCGCCGCAACGACCCGCTGCACAGCCCGACCGGCCCCGCCGCCCCCGCGCGCCGCATCAGTTCCGCCGTCGCCGGATACCCCTTGACCCGCCCGCCCCCGACCAGCCGCAGAAACTCCGCGTGCTTCACCTCCATCAGGCCGTCGAGCATCGCGTCCGTCACCGCCCGCCCCTGCGCCGCCGCGACATTCCGCAGGCACAGCCGGTCCCCCACGCCGAGGCAATGCCGCAGAAACTCCTCGTGCGTCAGGCCCATCCCCAACCGCCCGAGCGCAACGCGGATCGCCTCCTCGTGCACCGGCTCCGAGTCCGCGATCACGCCGTCGAAATCAAACACCACCGCCTTCATGGGCCGGGAGTGTACGACGCCCAGACTTCCTACACTGCCGCCGATGACGCCCCTGTATGTCTTCGACGACGGCAAGGGTCTGCTCGGGCCCCTCACCGATCTCCGCCCGGTCTTCGGCGTGCGCACCGGCGCGCTCACCACGCTCGAGCGCATCCGCCTCGCCCTCCGCGCCGACCCCGCCGGCCTCTTCGTCCCCGGCGCGATCGCCCCGCTCGCCGGCGAGCAGCACAAGTTCCCCATCAACCCGCCGCCCGCCCCGGGCACCGACGCCCTCCTCATCAACGGGCGCGCCCCGCTCGCCGTCGATCTCGTCGAGCGCCTCACGCCGGGCTCCGTCCTCATCGAAGAGGAATCCGGCGAACCCATCGCCGCGCTCGTCCCCGTCGGCCAGATCGAATCCGTCCTCGAGGGCCGCGTCGCCGGCTTCAAGTGCGAAGCCCTCGCCGGCCACCACTTCCTCTCGCGTCCCTGGCACATCCGCACCTTCCGCGACGCCGCCATCGCCCGCGACCTCGCCCTCCTCGCCCCCGCCCCCTCGCGTGACATCCCTGCCGGCGTCGTCCACTTCGGCCGCGAGCGACTCACGATCGACCCCGCCGCCCACGTCTTCCCCACCGCCGTCTTTGATCTCGAACGCGGGCCCGTCGTCGTCGCCGAGGGCGCCGTCGTCCGCCCCGGCGCCATCGTCATCGGCCCGGCGTACATCGGCCAGGGCTCCACCGTCCTCGAGCACGCCGTCATCCGCGCCCACACCGCCATCGGCCCGCGCTGCAAGGTCGCCGGCGAGGTCTCCGGCACCATCTTCCAGGGCCACGCCAACAAGGCCCACGAAGGCCACCTCGGCGATTCCTGGATCGGCGAATGGTGCAACCTCGGCGCCGGCACCACCAACTCCAACCTGCTCAACACCTACGCCGACGTCATCGCCAAGGCCATCCCCGGCGGCGCGTACGAGGCCACCGGCCAGCAGTTCCTCGGCGCCATCATCGCCGACCACGTCAAGACCGCCATCTCCACCCGCCTCATGACCGGGCTCGTCGTCCACACCGGAGCCATGCTCGCCGAGTCCGCCGCCGTCGCCGGATGCATCCCGCCCTTCGCATGGCGCACCGACAACGGACACCGCACCTTCCGCCTCAACAAGTTCCTCGACGTCGCACGCACCGTCATGGCCCGCCGGAACGTCCAGCCCTCCGTCCCGTACATCGAGCGGCTCACCGCCCTCCACGCGGCGGCCCCGTCATGACCCCGGGCAAACGCCGCCTCGCCGGCACCACGCTCCTGCTCGCCCTCGCCGTCATCTTCGGCATCGAGGCCGCCCGCGCCTTCGCCGACCCGGCCCGCACCGTCGCCGCCGTCGTCTTCGTCGTCCTCATCTGCATGTGCGCCGGCGTCATCGCCCGCCTCTGGATCCTCAAACCGCCCCCCGCCCCGCCACGCTGACCCATGCCCCGAACCCTCTACATCATCGACGGCTACGCGCAGTTCTTCCGCGCCTACCACGCCATCCGCACGCCCATGACCTCGCCCGTCACCAAAGAGCCCACCAACATGACGTTCGGGTTCGTCGGCATGCTCCTCAAGCTCCTCCGCGGCGAAGGCAAACACATGGCCGACGGGGGGGGCGGCGGCAAGCCCGACTACGTCGTCGTCGCCATCGATGTCTCCGGCGACAAAGAGACCTTCCGCTCCGAGCTCTACCCCGAGTACAAGGCCAACCGCCCCCCGCCCCCCGAAGACCTCTTCCCCCAGGTCGACCGCTGCCTCGCCATGCTCCGCGAGATCGGCGTCCCCGTCGTCGGCGCCGAAGGCTTCGAGGCCGACGATGTCATCGCCACGCTCATCACCCGCCTCCGCGCGTCCGACCCCGACCTCCGCATCCGCATCGTCTCCAAAGACAAGGACCTCAAGCAGCTCCTCGAGGACTCGACCAAGGGCCGCGCCCCCGTCGAGATGTACGACATCCACCACGACACGCTCATCGACGTCGCCGCCCTCAAGGCCGAGACCGGCCTCGACCCCGCCCAGGTCATCGACCTCCTCGCGCTCACCGGCGACACCGTCGACAACGTCCCCGGCGTCGCCGGCGTCGGCGAGAAAACCGGCCTCCAGCTCCTCGCCCAGTACGGAACACTCGACAACGTCGTCGCCAACGCCGCCGAAATCAAGGGCAAGCGCGGCGAGAACATCCGCGCCGCCGCGAGCCTCCTGCCCCTCTCGCGCCAACTCGTCACGCTCCGCCACGATGCGCCGGTCGAACTCGACCTCGACGACGCCGCGACCACGCGCCTCAAGCTCGACCTGCTCATCGGCCGCCTGCGCGAGCTCGGCTTCAACCGCTACCAGGACGAGGTCAAGGCCCTGCTCGGCCTCCCGACCGACGCCCCCGCCCCCGCCGCGAAAAAGTTCGCGCCCGCCTTCGACGGCGGCGGGCTCTTCGACGCCCACGCCGCGGCGGACCCCGGCCCCCTCCGCCAGGTCGACGGCGAATACCACTCCGTCACCACGGCCGCCGAGTTGAAGGACCTCGTCCGAAAGATGCACGCCGCGCCCGTCGTCTCCATCGACACCGAGACCACCTCCGTCGCGCCCATGTCCTGCCTTCTCTGCGGCGTCAGCGTCTCGGTCGAGCCCGGCGTCGGCTACTACATCCCCGTCCGCTCGCCGACGCCGGACCAGCACCTCGACGAAAAGACGATCCTCGACGCCCTCCGCCCCGTCCTCGAAGACGCCGACAAGCCCAAGTGCGGGCACAACCTCAAGTACGACATGATGGTGCTCCGCCGCCACGGCGTCGAGCTGCGCGGCATGACGGCCCCCGGCGGCTGCGACTCGATGGTCGCCAGCTCCCTGATCGACGCGACCCGCTCCTCGCATTCGCTCGACGCCCTCGCCCAGGCCCTGCTCGGCCGCGTGAACATCCCGATCAGCGACCTCATC
>CAZMPE010000217.1:0-5044 GCA_964567955.1 uncultured Phycisphaeraceae bacterium
GCGCTCAGCCGGTGCTGCACCTGCTTGATTGAACCGACGTTGAAACCACCGATCGCCGCCTGACCGGGGATGTCGTCCAGCCCGCCGTTGCTCAACCAGCGGAACGCCGCCGAAGCGTTGAGCTTCAGCCCCGATTCCTTCGCGATCTGCGAGCAGAAATCCTGGATGTCGCTGAAGCACCCGTTCGCCGAGTACCAGTAGTCCGCGAACTTGATGTGCTGCCGGATCCGCTTCATCTGCTGCGACTGGTACTCCTCCTTCAGCCACGCCGCGTCCTCCTCGCCCCGGTCCAGCTCGAGGATCGTGAACGCGCAATGACGCCCCGACCAATGCGTCAGCGTCAGCCCTGCGGCGAGGATCGGATCAGCAAACCCGAGAGCCTCCCCGACGAGGAACCAGTTCTCGCCAGCCGCTTTCTCGCTCACAAACGACCAGTCCGTCGTGCTCTCCACCTTGTTCCGCGACTTGGCGACGCTCAACTGGTCCGCGATGCGGGGCTCGGAATCCAGCGCGAACCGGTACAACTCGGCCGGTCGCTTCCCGCTCTTCTTGTAGTACTCGACGGGGCAGACCAGCCCGACGCTCGTCCGCGAACGGGACAACGGGATGTACCAGAGCCATCCGAAAGGAAGGCTCCGGATCTGTACACGCGTCACGCCGAAGCCGAACTGGTCCTGGTTGAGCTTGGCGTCCTCCCAATAGTCCCAGAAGGCCACGTTCTGCAGCTTCGTCGGCGCATCGACCTTGATCCCCAGCGCCCGGCGCAGAATCGCCACGTTCCCGCTCGCGTCCACGTAGTGCCGCGCGGTGACCGTCTCCCCGCTCTCCAGCTCGAGCCCCGTCACCCGCCCGTTCTCGTGGTTCACCTTCTTGACACGCGTCTCCTGGCGCACCTCGCACCCGAGGTCGCCCGCGTGCCGCAGCAGAATGTCGTCATAGATCGCCCGGTCGACCTGCATCGCGACCTTCGCCCGCCACCCTTCGTAGGGCATCGGACGCGTTTCGTCCCGCGGGATCATGTCCAGCGGCATGAACTCGAACTCCCACGGGTCGATCGTTTTGCCCCACGTGTAGCTCGCCCCGATCTTGACGGGGAACTCCGCCGCCTCCACCTTGTCCCACACGCCCATCTCGTACAGGACGCGCCCGATCGAAGGGAGCTGGCTCTCGCCCACATGGTCGCGCGGGAACTTCTCACGCTCCAGGATCAACACGCGCAGCTTCGGGTTGTGCTTGCGCAGCAGGGCGCCCGTCGTCGAACCGCCCGGCCCGCCCCCGATGATGGCCACGTCGTACCCGGTGCCGTTGTCCGTCGCCATGGATTGCTCTCCGCTCGCAGCCGGCCCCCGAATCCTCAAGCCCCAGATGTTATTCGGACATCCCCAGCGCGATCTTGAGCGGCCCCAGGTGCCGCTCGTACCGCCGCCAGCGTTCCACCGACGAACGGTACATCGGACGGCGCACCTGCTAGTTGATGGCCGTCCGTGTGACCCGCCCGGACTCGTGGAAGGCCAGGCAGGCCGGGTCCCATTCGAGGCCCGCAAACTCGACCATCCGGCGGCTGACCGCCTCCTGGTCACCGACCAGATCCTCGTACACCACGTCCAGGATCGGAAGCTCCACCACCGACTTCCAATGCGCCATCAGCCGCTCGTAGTCCTTGTAGAACCGCCCGACGTTGGACAGGTCGTAGGCGAACGGGATGTTCCCCCCGAAGTTCTGGAAGTAGCACGACAGGCACGTGTCCATCGCGTCGCGCACGCAGTGGATCACCCGCGCCCGCGGAAAGACAGCCGCGATCAGCCCCAGGTGCAGGAAGTTCTGCGGCATCTTGTCCGTGACCCGTGTCGCCGTGGACGAGAGCCGCCGCAGCGTCTCCAGGTACGACCGCTCCAGCCGCTCCACCGCCCCGCGCGTCGCCAGCCGCGGGTCGATGAGCAACGGCACGCCGCCGCCGACGGGCCCCTGCAGGTCGAAGACTGCCCGTCCCAGATCGTTCAGTTCCCCGCCCCCGAACACCTTCGGGTGGCTCGCCAGGATCTGCTCCACCAGGCTCGTCCCCGAGCGCGGCATGCCGATGATGAACAGGGGCCGCTCTGTCCGCACCGGCCCGCGGGGCAGTCCCCGTATGACCTCGCGCGTCCACGAGCCGATCATGGTGTCCACCGCCGCCGCGTGCGCCGGCGCGCTGTAGCGCGCCACCTTCAACTCGTTCGCCGCGCGGTACGCCTCGAAGGCCTCGTCCCATCGCCCGGCGCTATCCAGAACGTCTCCCAGCCGGAAGAGCGCATCGCACCGGATCGGCGCGGCGAGATCCTCCCGCTTCAGGCACGTCCTCAAAAGTTCCGCGGCCTCCCCCTGCTTCTCAAGCCGGGGGCAGACTTTCGCGAAGATCATGGCGGTCGAGATGTGCGCGCCGTCGGGCGCCAGCGCCGGGAGGAGCGTCTCGTACGCCCGTTGATAGTCGCCGGTCATCTGGTGGACGCCCGCCTTGGCCCCGAGCAGGGAAGCGTCGCCGGGCTTGATCCTGAGTGCCTCGTCAAGCACACCGTGCGCCTCCTCATACCGGCCTTCGCGCTTGTGGACAAGGGCCAGGTCGTGCCGGGCGCCGACGTCGCCCGGGTCCTTCTCGATGGCCCGTTGGAGCCATTTGCGCGCCTCCGCCGTGCGCCCGAGAGTCATCAAGCATGAGCCCAGGAGGTAGAGCAGCATGGGGTTGTTCGGGCTCTGCTTGACGAGCCGCTCAAACGTCGCCGCCGCCCCCGCCGCGTCGCCCGAGGCGAACTGCCGCTGCCCCTCCGCCATCATCTGCTGCTGTCGGATCGGCGAATCGGGCACGCATGGACTCCGCAGGTGGGCGCAAGTGTAGAGCACGCGCCCGACGACAAAAGAACGACCCCGCCCGGGTGGGCGGGGCCGCGTTCAAACTGTGTTCGCTGGTCCGATCGGACGCGTTAGCGCCGACGGCGACCGGCGACCAGCCCGCCGAGCCCGAGAAGGGCGAGCGAAGCCGGAGCAGGAACCGGACCGCTGAAGTTGGTGATCGTCAGCGTGGCCGAGCCGATGGCCCCGTCCGAGGAGAAGACGCGGAAGCCGATGCTGTCACCCATGTTGACCGGGACCGAGACGACGCCGGCGCCCGCGGGCACGTTGTTCGACAGGAACGTCTGGACCCCGTTGATCAGGTAGTAGCTGCTGTCCCACGTGCCCGAGTCGCTGGACGTGTGCGCCCAGCTGAACGAGAAGTTGCCGGACGCCGCCGCGTTGATCGTGTAGTCCGTGTTGATGGCGCCGGTGCCGTTGTTGTTGCCGGTCAGGGCCAGCGTCGAGCCGTCGTTGGTGAACGAGCCGTCGCCGCCGTTGGCGTTGAACGTCCAGTTGCCCGGGGCGTAGGCGCCCGAGAACTGAGCATTGGCCGCGCCGGCCGCAACAAGCATCCCGGCCGCCGCAAGAAGGGTCTTCGCACTCATCTTCATTTCCTCCAAACAAAAAAGGTCTTCGAACCAGGCTCCGCCCTCTTCACGGCCCTGCCACGATGCGGAGCCGCTGATTCCGTCACCGCCCACCCGGCCCCTTCCGGGGTCCGGCGGACCGTTCAAGCACGGGACGCGTCGCCAATCTCAAACTGGAATGACTCAATCCCGCGAAAGTGCCGAACCGCTCGACCCGGCCAGAAAAGAACTCTCGCGTCCGGGTCAGGCGGACACCCCAAATATGCAGCAAGATCTGGGTATCGCCAATGTCTGGCCGCAAAAGTCCGGAATCGGGAACGGAACAACCCCACCTGTGGCCAGCACTGGCCAGTCGAGACCGATCGATATTGCCCCGTTTCACATCTGAGGGGACGGCGCTTCGGGGCCTGCTTCAGCCTGTGGCCCGGGCAGGCGATCTGCCCTGCCCGATTGAGTCCGAAAAAGAACCGGCCGGGGCGGCTACCCCGGCCGGTCTTCAATCTCTCTCAATTCGTCCTGAACCTGTTCAGCGACGGCGGCGACCAGCGACCAGCCCGCCGAGCCCGAGGAGGGCGAGCGAGGCCGGAGCCGGAATCGGACCGCTGAAGTTGGTGATCGTCAGCGTGGCCGAGCCGATGGCACCGTCCGAGGAGAAGACGCGGAAGCCGATGCTGTCGCCAGCGTTGACCGGGACCGAAACCGCCCCGGCGCCCGCGGGCTGGTTGTTCGACAGGAACGTCTGCACGCCGTTGATCAGGTAGTAGCTGCTGTCCCACGTGCCCGTGTCGCCGGACGTGTGCGCCCAGTTGAACGAGAAGTTGCCGGACGCCGCCGCGTTGATCGTGTAGTCCGTGTTGATGGCGCCGGTGCCGTTGTTGTTGCCGGTCAGGGCCAGCGTCGAGCCGTCGTTGGTGAACGAGCCGTCGCCGCCGTTGGCGTTGAACGTCCAGTTGCCCGGGGCGTAGGCGCCCGAGAACTGAGCATTCGCCATACCGGCCGCGGCGAGAAGGCCTGCCGCCGCAATCAGAGTCTGTGCACGCATATCGAATCTCCTCCTGAAAAAACACACACGCTCGGCGCCACGCGCCTCGCATACCTGCTTGACCCCGTCACGAGACGGAGCCGTCTTGTCTCAAAGCCCGCACCGCGACGCTTGTCGCGTTGCCGGAAATCAAACACAAGCACACCCGGTTTGATTGTCGCAAATCCAAATCTCTCTCGATCGACTCCCGAGCCGGAACAGATACCCGGCGCGGCCGGTGAAACACGGGCCGCACAGCCAAAGTAACGCCACCAGGCTCGTCCTGTCAACCACAAACACCCCCTATGCAGGCGGCAGTTGAAAAAAACGACAATCTCGGTGTGAATCTGGGCAGACTCAAGCACCCGGCTGGGTGGTTGCACCCTAGGGCTGTTCCTCCTCGGCCCCCGGCCATCCGTGAAAGCCGAGGGACTCGATCGAACCTGAAGGCCCTCACGAGTTGAACGCCGGGGTCCCTCTCCGGCCTCAACCCGCGGCCATGCGCGCGGCCTTGGCCCGGGCGTCGTCGAGCGTGCCGACGTACATGAACGCGCCCTCGGGCAGGTCGTCG
>CAZMPE010000217.1:5054-5276 GCA_964567955.1 uncultured Phycisphaeraceae bacterium
CCGTTGCACAGCCGCTCGAACGACTCGATCGTCTGATCCAGCGGGCTGTCCACGCCCTTGAGGCCCGTGAACTGCTCGGCGACGTGGAACGGCTGCGAGAGGAACCGCTCGATCTTGCGGGCCCGCGCCACCGTCAGCTTGTCCTCTTCCGAGAGTTCGTCCACGCCGAGGATGGCGATGATGTCCTGCAGGTCCTTGTACCGCTGCAGGATCGACTGCACG
>CAZMPE010000218.1:0-5235 GCA_964567955.1 uncultured Phycisphaeraceae bacterium
TTCCCGATGTCGTGGTAGAGCGCGCCGACGTAGGTGAGCAGGCCGTTGGCGCCGACGGCGTCGGCGGCGGCCTCGCTGATGCTGGCGACGTTGAGGGAGTGGTTGTAGGTGCCGGGGGCGCGCTGCTGGAGCTGGCGGAGGAGCGGCTGCTTGGGGTCGCGCAGCTCGATGAGCGTCATGCCGGTGGTGATGTCGAACCACTTCTCGATGCTGGGGAGGATGGCCAGGGCGACGACGCCGGTGAGCAGGCCGCCGGCGCCGGCCCAGAGGGCGTCGATCACGGTCTGCCACAGCAGGGTGATGACCGAGAGCTGCGCCAGGGGCCGGTCGATGAGGCCGACGAGGATCATGCCGAAGGCCAGGGCCGCGCCCGAGATCACGCCCATGCGGACGAGTGTGCGGCGGTCGCGGACCTCGCGCAGCTGCCAGACGGCGACGCCGACGCCGGTCACGATGAGGGCGTAGATGCCGATGGGCTGGTCGAGCGCGATGCAGACGAGGACGCCGTGCAGCGACGAGAGGGCGAGCGCGACGCGCTGGTCGTACGCAATGACGAGCAGCACCGCGACGAAGACCGACGGGGCGATCGCCGTCATCCCGATCAGCGCCGGGTTCGCCGCCGCGCCGAAGCACGCCACCGCCAGGGCCCCGGCGAGCAAGCCCGCGAGGCCCGCCATGCGTCCCGGGTTGCGGCAGACGCGCGGGCAGAACAGGACGACGTACCCGGAGGCGGCCAGCGCGACGGCGGCGACGGCGGCGAGGACGCTCATGTGCCGCAGCCAGACGCGCCAGCGTTCGCCCTCTTCCTGGTAGCGCTTCAGCTCTTCCTTGTAGAGAGCGAACTGCGATTGGGTGAGGATCTCGCCGCGCTTGAAGATGACCTGCCCGACGGGGATCTCGCGCATCTTGGGTCGCACGTCCTCGGCGGCGCGGTTCTGCCGTTCGGTGGTGAGCGTCTCGTCGAAGCGGAAGGTCGGCATCGGCGAGGTGATGAGGCGGCTGACGACGGCCGACAGCGCGGGCTCGGCAAAGCCGGCCTGGCGCGCCATCGCGGTGACGGCCTCGTTGAGAGCGACCTCGTCCTTGATGTTGACGGCGCGGCTGGCCTGGGCCCGCTCGGAGCTGTCGCCCACGCGCAGCTCGATCTGAGTGTTGAGGCCCTGCGTCTCGCGCTGCCAGGTCAGGTCGTCCAGGAGCGGGCGCTTCTCGAGCGCTTCCTTGAGCCGGCTGGCGCGCCCGAGCCACGCCGCGCTCGATTCGCCGTTGACCGCCTCGGCGCGGACGGCGGAGAGGGCTTCGGTGGAGAGCCGGAACTGGCGGGCGACCTCGGGGGCGAGCTGATCCACGCTCTCGACGGTGGCGAGGGTGCGCGGCAGGTGGGCGATGGAGGCGTGGATCTGCGCGAGCAGGGCCTCGTCGGCGCGGTAGACGCGGGGCGTGCGCTGGCGGGCTTCTTCCTGTTCCTTGCGGGTGGTTTCCGTGTCCTCGATGGTGAAGCCGAGGCGAACGAGGTTGGTGGTGCTCATCACGCGCCCGACGGCGACGAGGGGCTGCTGGCGCGACCAGGCGGCCAGGGTGCCGCACACCACGACGAAGATGAGGGCGATCATCACCGCCCAGCCGACGTTGGGCGACTCGAGGAGGCGTGAGATGAGCGAGGGGACGGCGCCCTCGCGGCGGAGGAGTGTGCGCCGGACACGCGGGCCGGTTTTGTGGGTGTCTTTGGCCATGCGTCAGTCGTTCGTGGGCGGCTTCTGGCCGTTCTCCTCGCCGTAGGCGTCGACGATCCGTTGCACGAGCGAGTGGCGGACGACGTCGCTCCGGTCGAGCGTGACGAAGGCGACGCCGGGCACGCGCTGCAGGCGGCGCGCCGCGTCGATGAGGCCGCTCGAACGCGGGTCGGGCAGGTCGATCTGCGTGGTGTCGCCCGTGACGATCATCTTGCTGCCGTGACCCATGCGCGTCAGGAACATCTGCATCTGTCCCTTGGTCGTGTTCTGGGCCTCGTCGAGGATGATCACCGCGTTGTTGAGCGTGCGGCCGCGCATGAAGGCCAGCGGCACGACCTCGACGACGTCCGTCTCCATGAAGCGGCGGATCGTGCCGAAGTCCATCATGTCGTTGATCGCGTCGAAGAGCGGACGCAGGTACGGGTTGACCTTGGCCTCGAGGTCGCCGGGCAGGAAGCCGAGCTTCTCGCCCGCCTCGACCGCCGGGCGGACCGGCCGGGCCGATGCCGAAGACGAGGTCGTGGGTCCGGATGGACTCGAGGTAGAGTTCCTGGTTCGGGGTGCGGGCGCGGATCGGACGTCCGGCGGCGTAGACATCCAGGCCGCCTTCCCACGCCGGGCCTTCGCCGAGGTCGGACGACGGGATGCGCTTCGAGGGAGCCCCGGTTCCGTACCGTTCGGTCTCTTCCGCGATCACGTCGAGGACCTGCTGGCGGCTGAGGCTCTGGTGCCGTCCGGCGGACGAGCTCAGTCGCTCCAGGACATTGCGGGCGACGGAGACGGAGCGGCGGTCGCCGCCGATGTGAACAGCGCCGTCACGGGCGGTCACGCTGACTCCCAGCGTCTCGCGGATCATCTTGAGGTTGCGTTCCGCCGTCCCCAGCATCCCGATGCGGGAGGGACCCACGGGGACTTGAACTGTGACATCCACTCGGAATGGGCTCCAGGCTCGCCGACCGTCGATCTCCGGGCGGCGATCCGACGGCGGACCGACCCCTTCCCGGCGGGGATTCTACCAACGGATTCGCTCTCACCCTCCCTTTGGACTCATCGGCATCCTTTGACCCGATAAACAGAGTGATGAAGCGGCCCCGCCAACCCCGATGGTACGCTGCGGGCGTGGTCTGTTCGGTGTTCGGTCTGTTGCCGCTTCCATTGGGTGGCTGCGCGGCCGATCGGGCGGCGACCGTCGAGAGGGGAATGCAGGGCGGGTCGATCGCGGTGGCGGCGGGCGACTGGGACGACGTCGAGGCGTCGATCTCGGTGGCGGCGGGCCGGAGCCAGATGGCGGTGGAATCGATCGCCCGTCCGGGTCCGGATCGGATCGTCGCGGCGCTGGTGACGATCCGAGATGAGCCCGTTCGGCTCGGGGCCACGTTGCGGGCCGACGGTTCGATCCTCTTTGAATGCACAGTCGGACGATTCGGCCGCCCGGATTCCGAGCGGGAGTTGCTCCGGGCCGTCACGCGCCGTCTGTCGGATCTTCACGGGCGGGACTCGGCGCCGGTGCGCTGACCGGCAGCATCCCGGGGATTTCGACCGTCAACGTCGTGCCCTGCTTCCATACCGACTGCACCCTGATCGTCCCGCCGAGCGTGCGCACCGCGTGCTTGACGATGGCGAGCCCCAGGCCGCTGCCGCGGCGCTCGGCCGTGCCGGCCCGCGCCGGATCCACCTGATAGAAGCGCTCGAAGATGCGTTGCTGCTGGTCGAGCGGGATGCCGATCCCCTCGTCGGTCACCTCGAACCGTGCCGCGCCGCTGGCGGCGGAGCCGGCGACGACGGTGATGCGCACGGCCGTGCGTTCGTAGGCGAACTTGACGGCGTTCTCGGCCAGGTTCTTGAGGATGAGGGTGACCAGCGTCTCGTCGCCCTTGAGCACCTCCGCGTCCGGCGAAACTTCGAACCGCAGCGTGAGCGAACGCCGGCGGCACTCCGACTCGAGGAGCGATCGGAGCGTGTCCTCGAGTCGGGAGGCGGGGAACTCCTCCGAGCGGACGGACAGTTCCGGCGATTCGAGCTTCGAGAGATCGAGCAGGTCGCGGACCATCTCTTCCAGGCGCGCGGTGTTGTTGCCGATCATCGCGACGACCCGGGCGAGGACCTCCCGGTCTTCGGTCCCGCCGCTCGCCAGCGTGTCCGCGGCGATCCGCAGGGCGGCGATCGGCGTCCGCAGTTCGTGGGAGGCGTTCGCGACGAAATCCGTCTTGACCTGCAGGGCGCGGGAGAGCTCGGTCACGTCGCGGAAGGTCATGACCACGGGGTGCACGCCCGCGGACCTCTCGCCGGCCGGTATCGCCGACGTCTCGTAGATAAACGTCCCGTCCGCACGGGCGAGCCGCACTCTCGCCCGGACTCGCCGACCGTCGCTGGCCTCGCGGTGGAGCTGGGCAAGGTCCGCGCGAGTGAAAACACTCTCGATCGGCCGGCCCATCAGACCATCGGGCTTCCCGCCGATCAGGGCCCCCGCGGCGCGGTTGCACACCACCACCGATCCGGCGGCGTCGGTCGCGACAACCGGCGTGTCGATCGCGTCGAGCAGATCGAGCGTCTCGCGCCGGCGCGCTTCCGCCGCGCCCCGTGCCTCGAACAACCGACGTTCGACGGCCCCGATGGTGGGGATCGCTCCGAGCGGCTCAACGCCGGCGGTCGCAGCGAGTCGGGTTGTTGCCGCTTCGATGGCGTCGGAATCGCGTCGTGATGCGGTCGCGGCGCGGATCAGGACCCAGGCGAGCCCGATCATGGCCAGGACCGCCGCGGCGTCGAGCCAGGGCCGCCCCAACCAGAGAGCGGCGACGCCGGCGCCGGCCAGCCCGATACCGACCACCACCGAGCCCGGTGCCCATCCGACTGGCGGCGGGTCAAAGGGCCCGGGGGGGTTGGACTGGTCAGGCTGCCGGTCGGTCAAGTGTGGGCTGGCTCCGGTTCCAGGGCGGCGCGGTAGCCCACGCCGCGGACCGTCCGGATGATGTCCCCCCCGGCCGCGAGCTTCTTACGGAGGGAGGTCATGTGAACGTCGATCGTCCGTTCGGTAACCGTGACCCCGGGCCCCATGGCCTTGGTCATGAGTTGGGGCCTGGTCAGGACCGTTCCTCCCCCCCGGATAAGGGCCGCCAAGAGGCGGAATTCGGTCACGGTCAGGCGGATTGGCCTTTGGCCTACGGTCGCCTGGTGTGTCTGGGTGTTGAGCTCGACATTCCCTAGTCGGAGGGTGGCGGCGGGCTTGATCTGTTCTGATGACCTGCGGAGGACGGCCTCGATCCGGGCCAGGAGAACTTTGATGGAAAAGGGCTTGGTCACATAGTCGTCGGCCCCAAGAGTGAGGCCGACGACCTGGTCCACCTCGTCGGTCTTGGCCGTCAGCATGACGATCGGGATACCGGCGGTGCTCGGATCGGTACGGATTCTGCTCGCCACGGCGGTTCCCGATAACCCCGGGAGCATGAGGTCGAGGACGACCAAATCCGGTCGGCGCGATTGAATTCTCTCGAGCGCGGACCGGCCG
>CAZMPE010000219.1:0-5221 GCA_964567955.1 uncultured Phycisphaeraceae bacterium
GCACCCGCGGTCCTTCGCACTTCCATGCGGGGGATTCCGGAAGGGCGACGGTCGGGCGTCCGCGGCAGGCTGCGCCGGGTCGCGCTCCGGGTGGAGCGTGTCCGGTTTCGGGAGCATCGTGCTCAGCCCGAGACTGAACAACGCGGCGACTCTCGACTATCGCACACAATCTCTCAAAAACGTGGACAGTTCTCGCGCGGCGTTCGCGCTCGCCTCCGAATCAAAGCCGAACGTCGCGGAGGGACCAAAGAGCGGGATCAATCGGAGGGTGCGTGGTTCGGCGATGGAGGCGACATCAAAGCCGTGGAGCGCTTCGGGGTAGACACGAAGCATGATCAGCGGTGAGGCCGCGCGATCCACCATCGCGCGGATGTGCTTCGCCTCCGTCACGTCGTCTGCCTCACCGGTCAGAATCAGGAGCGGCGTGCTCGTTCTGATGACTACCTCATCTTCATTGGACGGGTAGTAGGCGACGGCGGCGCGGAGACTGAGCCCGTTGACGCGGTCATCGTCCGCGAGCAGCGGCCACAGCCCTTCGGCGCCGAGCGACCACGCGACAACGACGCCCGGCTCATCCGGCTTGATCTTGCCCGTCGCTCGGGCCCACGCCACGGCTCGCTCCATGACCCACGCGATCTTGCTCCCGGTCGGGCCCTTCGGCGGGTTCACGGCCGCCCGGTATGCGGCCTTGTAATCCACGACCAACGCGTCGAAGCCCTCGGCGTTGAGCGCCTCCGCCGCGCGGAAGTAGTGATCCGTGTCGCCGAGAATCGTGAGGCCGGAGGCCCCGGGGAGGAGCACAACCCACGAGCCGCGCGGCACGCTCGACGGCCGGAAGTGGAACGAAGCCGCCATCGCCGCGTCGGAACTCGTCGCATCGACGGCCTGACCATCGTTCATAGTCGCGGCAACAGGACCTGCGCACCCCGCCAGGTGAGTCATGGCGATCGAACACCCGATCAAGGCGACATCCCGCAGAACGCACATGATGGCGATCTTATCGTCGGGCCCGAAGTCAGCCCACGAACAGCGAGGCGAACCGATCCCATGCGCTGGAGTTCGCGAGTTGCATGATCAGGGCGAAGCCCGTCGTCAGCGCCAGGAACCCGAGGGCGAACCAGCGGTCGATCGAACGCGTGATCGCGCACCAGGCCAGCAGCAACACCCCGGCGAGGATGGCCGTCGCGAAGAACGGGCCGAAAACCGCCTCCCACCGGGTGCCCAGGTAGAGGTTGCTGATCGGATCGATGCGGCTGATCGCGGCGGACATCGCGGCGAGCGTCCCCAGCAGGATCATCGGACGGTGGATTTCGCGGCGACGTCGCTGCCAGATTCCCACGCCCACGAAGGCTCCGAAGAGGACCGCGGCGAGGAACGGGATCGCCATGAAGGGCTTGGGCAGGAGACCCCAGATCCGGTTATCCGGAGGGCTTACACGGGCTGACTGCACGGCGATATAGAGCCCGCTCGCGAGGACGGCCAACGCGAGCACCGCGCCGACACGTCCGACCTTCATGTGGATCCGCGCTTTGCCGCTGGCGATGAGCAACGGCTGCACGAGGAACAGCACGAGCCAGGCCGACATGACGACGCCGTGGGTGATGACGAGAGCGCGGATCGGGGGCGTGATCTCGCGGCCGGGGTAGGCCCTCCCCTCAAAGTAGAAGTGCTTGAACCCCACGAGAGTGAGGGCGATCAGCAGGACCGCGACCGCCGGGAAGAACGCGCTGGCCAGTGCGCTGCGGGCGGGGAGTTTCGCTCGAATCTGACCTGACGCTACGGCTGGGCTTGTGCTCATGGTGGGACATCCGGACAACGAGAGGGCCAAGGAAGGACGGACGCGTGCGGCATCTCGTGAAGCACTGCCGGTCCGCGGACAAACTGAGGGACCCCTACGGAGGCACCATTTTCCCCTCGAGTTGGGGCGGGTCAACCGGGACCGCTTTCTCAAACGTGGCGAGCACACTCAAACACGAGGCAAGGTCTTCGGAATCAGCCCGAGGCAGTTTCTGATCGAAGGGCGCTCCGAGTAGAGTCTTAAGATTCTGCCTTGAATGGGGGAGCGTCGGCCGTTACCGGTGCGGGGCCGCGCTCATGGCGTGCCCTGTTGAAGTGTGAAACGGGAAGGGCCGGCGTCTTTGACCGCCGATCGGGCCTGTTCACTTTCCGGCGCGACCGCTTATGATCTTCGCCCTTTCGGTTCTCGGAGCGCGAACGATGTCGATGGAACCCGTCCTGCACAGCTTTGCCTATGGCCTCGATTTCCTGCGCGAGCAAGTGGCGGACGTGGCCCCGCCCGACATGGTGGCGCAGCCGAACGGAATCAGGAATCACCCGGCCTGGGTCATCGGCCATTTGACGCACACCTGCGAGCTGCTCGGCGGTGTCGTCGGTGTTGAGGCCTGGCTGCCGGAAGAATGGGCCGGGCGCTACGGCACCGGAAGTATTCCGGTCGCCGACGCCGGACGGTACGAGCCCAAGGACCGGGCCCTTGCCATGCTGGGCGATGCCCAGTCCCGGATGACCCGGGCCGTCGAGCAACTGGACGTTGCGCAGCTGGATCGTCCGTTTCCCGATGACGCGTATCTTGCGGTCTTCCCGACCATCCGGCACGCGCTCACGCAGGTGCTCGTCGGTCACTCGGCGTACCACATCGGGCAGGTGGGCACGTGGCGCACGGCCATGGGCCTGACGCCGATGAAGCGGTCGTTCGAGTGACCGTGCGGCGATGATCAACGGGACGACGTGCGCCTGGCCCGCCGTCGAAGGGTCATTGTTCTCATCCAGATCCACAGCAACCCGCCGTTGCGGCGGATTGCAGTGGAGTCGCGGCATTGGGACGGGGTCAGCCGCTAAAGTGTCCGCACTTGGGCAGCGCGATCCGTCCGTCCTGCTCGGTCAGCCGCTCCTCCATGCCCGGTCAGTCCTTCTTCTTCTCGTAGCGCTCGCGGAACTCCTCCGCCGCCTGCAATCGGCGCGCAGCCTCTTCCGGATCCATCTGCCCGATGAACCACTTGTGGTCATCGCTCGCCAGTACCTGGTCGATTCCGGCCCGGAGCGCTCTGGCCGCCTCGGCCTTCGCCGGATCGGCGTTCTCGCGGTTCCGGTCGGCCAGCGCTTCGAGTTGCGGGATGTACTCGGAATAGAAGCGCCGCGCCACTTCGTACATGCCGTGCCAGTGCGTGTAATCCGGCGCCATCATGGAGGCTCCGTGCCGGGCACGGCGCCCCTCGTGGTGCCAGAGCTCGTAGTAGGTCCAGTCGAGCTCGTTGGCGAACTGGACCGGGCTCAGCAGCGGGCCGGCCATGGCGTAGAGATCCTTGCCCGGCTTTCCGAACTTGGAGTTGTACAGCTCGATCAGCGCGTCATACTGCGTGAAGAAGTTCCCCACCCACTGCGTATCGTGACAGTTGATACAGACGTCGGTCATGTTCTCACGGCGCGTCTGCCAGGGGATGCGGCCGCCGGGAAGGTTCATTCTGGCGTCGGCGATCTCCGGTCGGATGGAGATCTCCGGCCGGTTGTTCCACGAGATCCGCAGCCCCACGTCGTGCGTGACCGGCTGCTTGCGCGTCGCCGACATGTGGCACGTGGCGCAGGTCGGCGCCGCCCAGTAGTCTTCGCCGACGATCCACTTGGCGTTTCCCATGTTCATGTGATTGACGTTGGCGAAGAACGTGGCTCCGTGCTTGGACTCCTCGTAGATCTCCTTCTGCGGATGATCGGGGCCAAGGTGGCACTTGCCGCAGGTGTCGGGGAAGCGGGCCTGAGCGGCTGAGAACGCGTGCCGCGCGTGGCATGCGTTGCACGATCCCTCGGACCCGTCCGGATTGATCCGCCCGATGCCGCTGTTGGGCCAGGTGGCCGGATCCGGCTTGCCGCCCGGCAGCATCTTCACTTCCGATCCGTGGCATTGCCAGCACCCGCCGACGGCCGACGCCGAGACCCCGTGGGGAAAGCCCGCCGTCTTCATCCCGGCGTTTCCTTCGACAACCTCCGCCAGGACGTTATCGAGGGAACCGAGGATCCGCGCGGCCTTCGAGTGACGCGAGGCGGCGAACTGCTCGACCTCCTTCGAGTGACAGCGTGAACAGTCCCTGGGCGTGACCAGAACAGCGATCACCTGTCCGTAATGCGAGTACGCGTCCGGATCGTCGGTGTTGGCCGAGTGGCACTCAAAGCAGCCCACGTTGGCGCCGAAGTGCTTGCTGCTCCCCCATTGCTGGTACAGCGCCGGGTTGCGTTCCTTGTGGCAGGCGATGCACTGCCTGCTCTGCTCGGACAGTTCGCGCGGACCGAAGACCTGAGCCGCGCCGGGGCGTACCGGTGCGACGGCCGCGGCGAGGACGATGGCAGTGAGAAGTTTCGGGTTCATCGTCGTGGACTCCATGGTTCAATCCATCGTGGCGGGCGCGTCGTCATACGGCCGGTCAAAGGCCAGGCGCCCGGAGAGCACGGGGATGGTCACGCGGACCATGATCGTGAACAGCAGCAGGCCGAAGGCCCAGATGCCCACGGACACAAGCGACTCATTGAGCGTCGGCGTGTACTCGACGATCTCGCCGATGGGCGTGGGGACAAAGGCCGGGACGATGAGCCCCATGCCCTTCTCGATCCACACGCCGACGATGAGCATCAGGCAGGCGATGTTCAAAGCCGCGGGAGCCCGTGAGATCGGCAGGTACAGGACCGCCAGCGCGATCGTGTTCAGCCCTATCGCCGTCCAGATCCAGGGCACGAGGGCGTGCCTCCCGTCGAGCCCGAAGAACAGGTAGGTCGCCGACGCCACGTGCGCCGAGTCCGTGTAGAACTCGGTGAACGCCTCCGAGCCCAGCAGGAACATGTTGATCGACATCGCCACCGTGACGATGTTGCGCAGCGTCATCAGCGCCCGCGCCGGAACGTCGTATGTCGTGGTCGAGCCGATGACCTGCAGAGTCAATATCAGGAACGCTGGGCCGGCGGCGAAGGCCGAAGCCAGGAACCGCGGCGCGACGACCGCGGAGTTCCAGAACGGTCGCCCGCCCAGTCCGCTGTACAGGAACGCCGTCACGGTGTGGATGCTGATCGCCCAGGCGATGGCCACGAACACGAACGGGATGTAGAACAGCTTGCTCGGATGCCGGCGCCGGTAGGCGCAATAGATCAGGTAACCGCAGATGTGCAGGTTCAGGAGCAGATAGCCGTTGAGCAAGATCACGTCCCACGTGAGCATCGAGAT
>CAZMPE010000220.1:0-5210 GCA_964567955.1 uncultured Phycisphaeraceae bacterium
GTCGATGATCCGCATGGGCCCGAACTCGTCGAGCATCCCCTGCCAGATCTTGTACGCGCCGATGTAGTACGCGACCTCCTCCCCCATCAGGAAGATGCGCTGGTCGCGCCGCATCTCCTCGCTCATCGCCTCGCGGAGGGCCTCACGAAACTGGATTTCACGCACGGCCGTCGTCATGCATCATCGCCTTGGTGAAGACCGAACAGGGCCCGGTACAATGGGACGAAGATCGTAGGCCCCCGCGGCACGCTGCACGCAAGAAGCGCCACACTGGAGCCCCGCCCATGCCCGCCGCCAGACCCGCCGCCCGGTCGTCCCGTATCGCCGGCATCGGCGCCGACGCCGTCCGCGCCGCCACCGGCCGCGACTGGAACCAGTGGCTCAAAGTCCTCGATGCCGCCGGCGCCCCCGACATGACCCATAAGCAGATCGCCGCCTGGTTGCATGAGAAACGAAAGCTCCCCGGATGGTGGGCCCAGATGATCACCGTGGGCTACGAGCAGGCCCGCGGCCGGCGCGTCAAGCACCAGAAGACCGGCGGCTTCGAGGTCGGCGCCAGCCGAATGATCGCCGCCGCCATGAAGCCGACGTTCGACGCCTGGAAGTCTCCCGCCCGGCGCGCCCGCTGGCTCCCCGGAGAATCCATCAGCATCCGAAAGGCGAATCCCGGCAAGTCCATCCGCATCACGTGGACCGACAACTCCAATGTCGTCGTCAACTTCTGGAACAAGGGCGCGAGCAAAACGCAGGTCGTCGTCCAGCACGGAAAGTTGCCCGACGCCAAGGCCGCGGCACGGATCAAGAAGTTCTGGGGGACGCGCCTCGACGCCCTCAGGGAGCAACTCGAGCCCGCCGCATCCGCAGCAGGCTGCCGTACGAAGAAGAAGTAGACCTCCATGACCGCCGCGCGCACATCCCGGCCCCTCGTCGCACTCGCGATGCTCGCCGCGTTCCTCGCCGCGTGCAGCCGCGAGGCGCAGACGTCGAGCCCGGTGACCCCGGCACGCCATGACAACGGGAGCGTGACCATGAGTGCATCCACAGCGACCTTCGGCGCCGGCTGTTTCTGGGGCGTGGAAGCCACCTTCCGGCGCGTCCCCGGAGTGACGCGCTCCGCCGTCGGCTATCTCGGCGGCTCGCTCGACAATCCGAGCTACCGCGACGTCTGCAACGGCAACACCGGCCACGCCGAGGTGGTCCAGGTCGACTTCGACCCCGCCCTCGTCACCTACGACCAGCTCCTCGACGTCTTCTGGAAGTGCCACGATCCCACGACGCTCAACCGCCAGGGTCCGGACGTCGGCGACCAGTACCGCTCCGCCATCTTCTTCCACACTCCCGAGCAGCAGGCCGCCGCCGAAGCCTCAAAGGCCCGCCAGCAGGCCTCGGGCCGCTTCAAGAGACCGATCGTCACCGAGATCACGCCCGCCTCCACCTTCTACCGGGCCGAGGAGTACCACCAGCGCTACCTCGAGAAGAACGGCATGGAGGCCTGCCACCTCCCCGGCGACGGTTGATCACGTCTCGCGCGCTTCAGCCTCATGGGCCATGCGGATCATCTCACCGATCATCCCGCGGTTCTCGCGTATGAACCGCGCCGCCTGCATGCTCCGCGGCGAAATCGACCCGGCCGGTGACATGATCGACCAGTCACTCAGAAGCTCCGCCGGGTGCCGCCCCCGATCCCCCGCGTTCAGCCGCGCAATGTGGTGCGGCTGATTCAGCAGCGTCGCGTCGATCGTCCCCCCGCTCATCCCGTGCGCCTCGAACCACAGATGCTCGCGGTCCGACGGGCCGCCGCCATCCACCTGCAGCCCGATCTTCACCAGCCGCGGCAGCCCGAGGTCCTTGAACTCCATCCCCAGTTGACCGAAGATCTTCAGCGTCTTGCGCGCCCGCTCCGCCATCAGCGCCGTCGCCGCGTCGGAGAAACTGAAGACCGTGTTCTCGGCGATCGGGCGCGACAGAAACCGGCTCATCCGCACGTCCGCGCCGAACAGCCCGCGCACCCGCCCGACCGGGTCGCACAGCACCGACCGGTCCGTGTTGTGGCCGGGGTCCTGTGCATCGCGCAGCGACCGCTGACCCTCCGGCGCCTTCGCGTTGAACTCGCCCACCGGGACGAACCGCACATCCCCGCCCGGCATCGCCAGCGGGTGGCGCGCTGTCGACGGCTGCACGCTCCCCTCCACGATCGCGAACGCGATTGCGCGGCAGATGTCCGAACCATGCCCCTCGCACATATCCTCGTTCGGCGACAGAATGTCGAAGTCGAACGCGCCGAGTTCCGCCAACCCGTGGGAGTGCAGCCACGTCACCGGGCCGCCCTCATCCCCCGTCACCGCGTGCAGACAGAACACCGACTCCACGTCCAGGTCGGCGTCGTGCGCCAGTTCGTCCTCCAGCATCGCCCGCGACCAGCACAACTGCGACACGTGGTCGCACGCCACCAGCCCGTCGTCGCCCATCGCCGCTTGGACGAACCGAAGGAAGTTCTTCCGGTCCCGCAGCACGTTCTTCCGAGTCGAATCCGCCCGCACCACCAGCACCGAGCCCGCGCCCAGCGCCAGCTCCTTCTCCTCATCCGACAAGGTCATGCTGAAGTCAATCAGCCCGCGCGGCGGGGGCGGAAAGTTCTTGTAGTGCGTCAGGTCCGCCGCGCCCCACCCGTCGTGCTCGAGCCGCAGCGACCAGTGCCACTCCTCGGAGTCGGGCCGCCGCGTGATCCGGATCCCGCACTTCTCGAGAAACGCGAACTCCTCCGGCCGGCCCGGGTTCGTTCCGCGGAACAGGATCGTGCCACCGCTGGGCGCGTCTTTCTTGAAAAGGCCGAACATGCGACCTCCCGACCCGGGCCGACCGGGCCCGGAACGGGCGGAGCATACCGGGATTCAAGGACGACGCAAATGCGTCTCCGGCCCTACAGCAGCGGGTTCTTCGACCCCTGGATGTACTCGCCGCTCGGGCTCATATTCGGGTGCGGGTTGACCATGACGTCCGAGTACAGTTCGGTCGCCGGATCGGGGACCGGTGATTCCTCCGCGAACACGATCGCCTCGCGGACGATATCGCGGATCTCCTTCTGCATCTCGACAAACGCCGCCTCGGTCAGCGCCGGCTGCCCGTCTTTGCCCTTCCGCTCGCTCATCAGGTACGCCGCCATCCGGTCGATCGAGTCCTTCGCCTTGAACTGATCGACTTCCTCCTTCGTCCGGTACTTCTGCGGGTCGGACATCGAGTGCCCGAGGTACCGGTACGTCTTCAGGTCGACGAACGCCGGGCGCTGCTCCTTGCGGCAGCGGTCCACCAGCGGCTTGAACCCGTCGTACAACTCCATGATGTCAAAGCCGTCGATCACAACGCCCTCGATCCCATAGGCCTTGGCCTTCGCCGTCAGGTCATGGGCCATCGTGGTGCCGCGCTCGATCGACGTCCCCATCGAGTAGCCGTTGTTCTCCACGACAAAGATCACCGGCAGGCTGTACAGCCCCGCCAGGTTCATCGCTTCGTGCAGCGCGCCCTGGTTCAGGGCCCCGTCGCCCAGGAACGCCAGCGCCACCTTCCGCTTCGCCTCGCCGCCGTCCAACGCCTTGCCCAGCACCTCCCACTCGTACCGCGCGGCGAACGCCAGTCCCGTGCCCAGCGGCGTCTGCGCCCCGACGATCCCGTGACCGCCGAAGAACCAGTGCGGCTTGTCGAACATGTGCATCGACCCGCCCTTGCCCTTCGCGCACCCGGTCACCTTGCCGAACATCTCGGCCATGCAGACCTTCGGGTCCATCCCGCGCGCCAGCGCGTGCCCGTGGTCGCGGTACGCGTGCACGATCGGGTCCGTCGGCTCGAGCGAGGCCACCGTCCCGACCGCCGTCGCCTCCTGGCCCGTGTAGAGGTGGCAGAACCCGCCGATCTTCGCCTGCTGGTACGCCTGCCCGGTCCGGTTCTCGAACTCGCGGATCAGCACCATGTCACGCAGCCACCCGATCAGGGTGGCGTCGGGGAGCGACGCGGCAAGGCCGCTGTGCCGTGCTTTGGACGGAGACGGATTCGCTGGAGCCTGAGCCATCGAGGGTCCTTCGAGAAGGGCCACCGGAGGCGCAGGAACGGGCCCCGCCAGGGTGGACGAACCGGAACCCCGAAGTCTAGTCCGCCGGAAGCGTGCTCAGTTGGGCGGACGCGGATCGGACGGGACCGGGATCTGCGCCCGCCCGCCGGCCGCCGGCAACGACTGCGACTGCAGCAGCACCAGCGCGTGCTGGAGCTGCAGGTCGACGCCGTTGGTGATCAGGTCGTCCGGATTCGGCGGCGTCGTCTTCTCGTCGACCACCACGCCCTTCTCGTCGATCGTCAGCACGTCGGCGTTCTGCCGAACCGTAAACGCCTCGGCGATCTGCTTCGGCAGCATCTCGATCTCGAGGTTGGGCTTCACGCCCCAACCGGGCACGCCCGGCTTCCGGTGGATCAGCCGCCCGCCCGGCAGCTTGTAGTACTGCGTCGTCAGCTTGATCGCGGCCGCCACGCCCTGGCCGGGAAGCTGCCAGACGTTCTGCACGCTCCCCTTGCCGTAGCTCCGCTGCCCCAGCAGCACGCCGCGCACCTCGCCCGCGCCCGCGTAGTCCTGGATCGCCCCGGAGACGATCTCGCTCGCCGACGCCGACCCCTCGTTGATCAGCACAACGACAGGCAGCCCCGCGAGCGTCGTCCGTGGGTTGATCACCGACTCACGCTGCACAAGCCGGTCGTTCTTGGTGTGCGTCGACACCACGACCCCGCCCAGCGGGTCGCCCGCCGCGGGGCGCACGAATCGGCTCGTCACAGCCACGGCCTGCTCCAGAAGCCCGCCCGGGTTGAACCGCAAATCAAGGATCACGCCGCGCACGCCCGCGCCCTTCATCTGGGTGATCGCGCGGTCGAGCTCCTGGTCCGTCTTCTCGGTGAAGCCCGACAGCCGCACGTACCCGATCTTGCTCTCGGGGTCGAGGAACCAGTCCCACTGGTCCTCGCGCGAGCCCAGCCGCTTCCAGCCCTTCACGCTCGCGACCTCGATGCGCGCCCGCACGAGGTTGAAATCGATCTCCGACTTCTGCCCGTCTCCCGTCTGACGCTCGAGCGTCAGGATCACCGGCGTGTTCGGCGGGCCGGTGATCACGTCGACCGCCTGGTCGAGCGTGAACCCCTCCGTCGACTTGCCGTTCACCCGGCGGATCAGGTCC
>CAZMPE010000221.1:0-5200 GCA_964567955.1 uncultured Phycisphaeraceae bacterium
GTAGCGATCCCGCAGATCGGCCCGCACCCGCTCCGACGCCGACGTCGAAAGCACCATGGTCAGGTCCACGCCGGGCGCCGCCGATCGCGTCGCGAGCGCGGACGTCACGGCGTGCAGGTCGGCGACGCTGATGCGCCGATCGGCGAACCACCGCATGAGCCACCGGCGCGACTCGCTCTTGTCCCTCCAGGTCAGTCGGGCCGTGAGTTCGGCGATGGCGTCGTAGACACCCTTGTGCTCGTTGGGTTCGGGGCCGAGCAACAGCATCGTCTCGAGGCCCGAAAGCAGAAAGACCTCCTGGAGCGCCGCGTCCCGCCCCGCCAACGCCGTCGCTCCGTCAGCCCAACGCGTCCACGCCTGCAACAACGCGGGCACGGGCGCGCCCGACTTGACCCCGGCCCCGGGCGTCAGCAGCCGCGGGATCGCATGGATCGCCGCCGCCGCTCCGGCTTCGAAAGAGGGCTGGTAGACCGGGCGCGCGTGGCCGAGCACGTCCGCGATAGCGCTTTCGACGGCGTCACGGGTGGCGATCGACAGGTCCTTCTCCCGGCTCAGCCGCACGAGCATCCCGAGGGACCACACCGCCGGCCAGACCCGGTCGGGCTCGTCGGCCAGACGCCCGCGCTCCGTCATCACCCTCGAACCCGCCGCCACCGCCGCAACGGCGCGCCGCGCGGCGTCGCCGTCGGAACCCGTTCGATACGCAAACTCGACGATCGCGTCATGGGTGGCGATCAGGCGGTCGTGCGGCATGCGGGGCCAGTTGGCGGCCAGCATCTGCACGGCAGCCTCGAGCCGTGCGGTCGCTTCGTCAGGGTCCAGCGAGAGCCCGTCGGCCGCGGCGGCGATATCGCGCGTCACGACGGACAGGTCGCCCGGGACAGTCGACCCGGGACTGGGGGCGGGCTTCTGGCTTCCCGCGCCGAGGGGAGCGGGCGTCTCCGGTTCCGACGGCGGCGGTGCCGACCCGGGCGCGGGGATCGCGCGCGGCGGAGGTGAGGGCGCTGGCCCCTGTCCGGGATTGACGATCAACCGGATTACCAGGAACATCCCGATCGCCACGACGATGAGGCCGATCCCGCCGAAGAGGATGACGCGTCGCAACAGATCGCCGGCGGGATCAAGTTGCTCGGGCAGCGGTCGATCCGACGGTGGAGTCGGGGGCGCGACCGTTCGGGCGACTTCCGGCGAGGCCGGGCGCGCAGGGGGCTTTTCCGCCGCGCGGGGTCGCTTGGCGAGGCCGCGCAGCATCTCACCAACCTGGTCGGTGCCGATCCCGCGAGCGTGCGCCAACGTCACGATCCGGCGCAAGCTCTCCCGATTCCATCCCCCGAACTGCCCGAGCGTCAGGATCGCGTCATGCTCGAGCAGACGGCGCGGATCGGCACGAGATTTCTCAGACATCGGCGCCGCGGGAATCTGCGGCGCGGGCTGCCCCGTCCAGCGGGCGATCAGGTGACTGCGGACATTCGGATCGAGCAACTGAGCCGCCGCGGCGTGCAGGGCCAGCCGGACCTCGTCGGCCTCGGGCGTTTCATTCTCTGCATGCAGGCCGACCCGCTCCAACTGCCGGTCCAGGGCGGTGAGCACGAGGTCGTCGGTGCAGGCCGTCGGCGCCAGGCCGAGCAGCGCAAACGGGCCGCCCGCGGCCTGATCGGCGCCGAGGAACCGCTCGACCGGGCTGCGGCGCGGCTCATGCTCCATGACCTTCGGTGGCGTGCGGCTCATGGTCCGCCTCCCGGCGTCTCGGGCGGAGGACCGATCTTCGACAGTCGCTCGTCGAGTTCACGAAGGCGCGGCCCCCAGGGCTCGGGCCCGAATCCGGGATACAGCAGCTTGTGCTGATCCATCGCCTGCCTCGCGCGAACCGGATCGGCATCCGCGAGCAGGCGAAGCGAGTGATACCGTGCCTCGAACCACCCGGGCGTGGTCTGGCCCAGCCCTGTCAGCAGCATCCGCCATGCGTCGAGCGCCGCGCTCGCGTCCCCGGCGGATTCGCTGGTCTCGGCGTACCGGCGGAGCACCGCCGCCGGCGGCGTCCCGGAGCCCACGAGCTTGCGATCGATCCGGAGAGCCACATCGCGCATCGCCGCGTCACCCGTGGAGGCCCAGAGCGCCGCCGCGGCCGCCGCCACGGTGTTGTTCAGGTTGTACACCGCGGGATCGGCCAGCGGGCCCGGACCCTCGGCGTATTGGCCGATGATCACGAGTCCGTGACGCACGACCTCTTTCGCGGATCCATCATCGGGTGCGCTCGTCCAGCGCGCCACGGCCCCGCGGTACAGAAGCCGGGCGGCGGTGTCGGCGAAGCGACCGCCGATGACGGAGAGCCGGTCCAGCCGACGGGCGATCTCCTCCTGGTCGCCTTTGGCGATCGCGATCTGCAGGCGGCGGAACGTCAGTTCGTCCTCGACATCGGCGAGCGAAACGGACGCGTAGGCGGCGACGCCGTCGAGAACCTGGAGCGCCCGCTCCGCCCGGGGCAGGTCCGGCGCGCTCATCCCGAGGACCGCGTCAAGGATCTGCCGCACACGTGTGATCACCCGCGTCACCGCCTCCTGTGATGCCCTCGCGTCCTCGACGCGAACATCCTTTTCGTCACCATGGAGAACTTCCTCGGCGACCTCGACGAACCGCAGCGCGGCGAAGTCCCGATTGGCGCCGCGGGCCCGGCGATAAATGGAGTACAGCAGACTCGCCGCGTGGCTCCGGGCGGCCGTATACACGGGCGAGGATGGCGGAACTCCGAGCAGCGTCTCGACGGCGTCCTGTTCGGTCACCAGCCCGCTGCCCGAACTCCTCAAAAGCAGCTTCGCCGCGCGCTCGGTCTTGGGGAACGTCCGAAGGAAGAGCGTCGAGGTTCGGTTTCGCCTCTCCGTGAGCGACGGCTTGCCCTTCTCAACGGCCCGATCGAGCGCGACCACCGCGAGCCAGAGCGCTTCCTCCGTGACCGCTCGATCGGCGCCCGATTGGTACACCCGCTCGAACCGGTCGGCCGCCTGCTCGAGTTCACCGGCGTAGTACAACGAGAGCCCGAGCAGAAAGCCCGCGTTCGTGCTCTCCGCGGAGAACCGGGCGGCATCGGCGCTCCCCATCGCGACGTTCATGGAAGCCGCGGCTTCGCGATACGTGTTGATGTTGGCATTGTTCGACGTGGGCTGCTCCGGATCCTCGCCGGAGCTCTTGTGGATCTCTCTCGCCCGGTCGTACGCCTGCAGGCCGCGCACGTAGTTGACGATGAACCCCTCGCCCGAGAGGGGCGCCGTGCCGAAACGCTTCACCAGATCGAGAACGTGGCGCGCCTCGCCCAGCGAGATGAGGTCGGTCATCGCCCCCTCGGCGAGTTTCCGCACGAGCTCCTGGGCGTGCGGCGCCACCGATCCGGCCTCGAGGGCCGACAGTGTCAACACCGCCAACAAGCGGGACTCACCCAGCGGGAGCGGCGACACTTTCCCCTCGCTCATGGCGACGCGTGCGCGGCGGGTAATCAACTCAAGGTCCGCCCAGCGCCCGGCCGTCGCGAGCACCACCAGCCGGCGCGCAAAGACCTGGGCCAAAACAGTCGGCGGGATGTCCTCGCCCGTTTCGAGAGCCTCGAGCCACCGGATGGCGGTGTCGTCCCGGCCCCGAATGGACTCGCACAGGGCGCTTCCGATGGCCGCTCGCGCCACGTGCTCGTACCTCAGCAGCGTCGTCGGCAGCCTCTCCAGGGAGGCGGACTTCCCCCCCGACGCGTTGAGCAACCAGCCGAACTGGGTCAAGGCCTCCTCCGCGGTCTGCGGCCGACCGGTCAGGAGCGCCAGGTAGTAGTTCGACCACCCCGCGTAGTACATGGCCTGGGAACGCAGCCGACGCGCCTCGGCGAGCGCGGCGCGCACCGCGTTGGTGTCTTCGTCGCGCCCGGCCGCCTCGCGCCGCTCCCCGGCGTCCACCCGGCGGTTCGCCTTCGTCGCGATGTCTTGGAAGGTCAGGACCGCACCGCGGAGGATGGCCTGGGCCTCGACCATCTCCTCCGGGGACGCGAGGAGCAGGCGCGAGCGCTCCGCGATCTCCTCGGCACGCAGGTACGACACCTTCGCCAGGTTGAGCCGCAGGTCGAACGAATCCGCCTCCGGAACGGCGCTGAGCAGTTCGATGCTCCGATCCTGCCAGCGCGCCCGCGCCTCCGCTGTCGGCGCGGAGTCGAGCATCTCGACGTACAGCTTCCCGAGGCGATCGGCGAGGTCCTTCCTGCCGGCCGCGTCCGATGCCTTGAGTCGCTGCAACAGGTGGGCCGCCAGCAGCTCGCGCAGACCATGACCCGAGAGATACTGCTCGAGTTCCGAGACATCGGGCGCACCCGCGTCCACCGCGTCCGGAACCGTCACCTGCGCCGAGGCCCCGATCGCGCCGAACAACGCCGCGATCGCGGGCATGAAGCGGCACAGCGTCCTAGCGCCCGGGGACATAACTCACCTTCACGAATCCGGAGTCCTTGCACGCCTGCACAGCGGTCGCCGCGGCGGCGATCGTGACCTCCCCGCTCACCCGGATGACGACCCCGTTCTCCTTCGGAAGCTGTCGGAGCACGCCCACGAGCGACTCCCGGTCCGCCATGGAGCGTTCACCAAGGCGGAATCGGACCGCGCCCGCGGCCATCTCGACGAAGAGCTCCTGCGGCAGCAGGTCCGCGGCACGGGCGCCCGAGCCCTTGTCGGCGCGGAGCGCCGTGGAAAGATCCGCTTCCTCCGGCGCCAGCGTCCCGGCAAGCATGAAGTACAACAGGATGAACAGGATGACGTCGATCAGCGCGATCAGCGGCAGCCGGATCGACGCGGGATCGAGGCGGTAACGGGATCGAGAAATTCTCATCCGCTTCCCCCCGGTTCCCGGCGCGTCCCCGACGGAGCCGTCGCGAGTTTCCAGGACCGGACGCCGAGGCGGGACAGCGCCTCCGCCAGCCGGTTCAGGTGGGCCGCGGCACACGTGCGGTCCGCCCGGACGACGATGTCCGCGTGCTCGCCCGAAGTACCCGCGGATTGAAACCCCGCGCCCAGCACCGCGCCGAGCCCGTCCAGGTCGAACTGTTTCCCCAGCGAGAACATCCGCCCGCTTGCGTCCATGTCGATGAACACCGATTTCGACTTGTCCGGATGGTCACGCTCCCCGCTCTCCGTCGGCAGTTCCACGGGCATCAGCTGCGTGCGCGTGAACTGCGACG
>CAZMPE010000222.1:0-1128 GCA_964567955.1 uncultured Phycisphaeraceae bacterium
AGTGGTACGCTACGCAGAGCGCCTGACCGAAAACAAAGCGGGCCCCGGATTTCGTCCGGGGCCCGCGCCTCTCATCACCGGCGGATTGAGTATTACGGGCACCCGATCGCGAACTTCGTCTGGAAGCAGCCGAAGTCCGCCAGGTTCAGCAGCGAGTCCCCGTTGCAGTCGGCCTCCATGTTGCCCGTCGCGAACTTGGTCTGGAAGCACCCGAAGTCCGCGAGGTTGAGCACCGCGTCGCCGTTGCAGTCCGGGTAGCACGCCGGCGTGCCCGCCAGCTGCACCTTCACGTTGTCGAACCCCGCCTCCCAGAAGCTCGACGCGTAGAAGTAGCCGGGGACCATCGTCGTCACGCGGACCTCGTCCACGTTCTCCATCACGCTCCGGTACGTCCGGCCCGGAGGCAGGATCGGCTCGAACGTCACCGGGTCCTCGGCCCCCGTCCCGCCCCAGCCCGGCGGCAGCGCCGTCTGCGTCGGGTCCGGAACGTCGTACACGTGCGTCGCCCACCCGGCGCCCACCTGCGGCATGCCGGCCCCGACGCGGTACACGCTCACCACCGGATCGGGCGAGCCCGCCGCCGGGTAGTCCACGAACTCCAGGACGAGCGGGAACTGGCCCGGGTCCATCGGCTTGTTGAAGAAGTTGAAGAGCGCGAACACCTGCACGTCCACCCACACCTCCAGCGGACCGCCGTGACGCGTCAGGTCGCCGGTCACCGCCGAGCCCGCCGTCTCGTTGCGCAGCTCAACACCCCAGAAGGGGCCGTAGGGCACCCCGATGTAGTCCCCGGGGTTGCCGCCGCCGTTGAAGATCGTCGGCTGCCCGTTGGCCAGCCACTCCCCCGCCCCCGACTCGAACCCTTCGGAATGAATCACCTGCGCGCCGGCCGTCGCCGCCAGCAGACCCGTCACCGCCGAAACCGCCAGAAATCGAGCCTTCATGAGACCTCCCGTTGGTTGCTGTCCATCCCGCGGCTCCCACCGCCGCCGGGCATCAATCGTATACAGCCAAACCCTCGGTCAAGGTTTCACAAAAGTTTCCGGGAAACTTTTTTCGGCCCCGCCGTATACTCTCGTGGCCCCCGGACCGGGCCCCAGTTACCATGCCCCGCCGGGGCCCCTCGGA
>CAZMPE010000222.1:1138-5190 GCA_964567955.1 uncultured Phycisphaeraceae bacterium
GGAAAACCCCGCGGAAACCGGCCATTCCGGCCCCACGGCCGGCACCGCCACGGACCACCTGGAATCCGAGATCTCGTCCGTCGGCGGCCGCCTGCTCTCGGCTCTCCGCACGCTCCTGGCCCCAGTCCGCAAGAAAACCCCCGGCCCCCAGTCCCTGGCCAGAACCCTGGGGGTGGACAAGGTCCTGACCAGCCGGCTTCTCAAGGCCCTGCGGGCACGAGACCCCATCGCCGCCACACACGCCATGCCGGGGCCCGACCCCCTCCGCCGACTCGTCCGGGCCGCGGCCCGTCGCTCGGCCCCCGCCGGAGCCGTGGAGGCCGCCGGCGCGGCGATCGACGAGTTCGAGGCCCTCATCCGCGACCGGGTCGGCGACCGCAGCCTGCTGGACGCCATCGTCTCATCGTGGGTGCCGGCCGCGCGACGAGAGTTCGAGCTGCGACGCAAGCAGGGGCTCTTCAAGGCCATGAGCCAGCTCAAGGGGGCCCAGGCCGACACGATCCTCGCCACGGTCATCCTGTCTCCGTCGTCCGACTCGCGCCGCATCGACGTGGTCTGGGTGAACGGCCTCTACGGTCTTCAGCGCGTGCGCCCCGGCGTCCGAGTGAAGATCAGCACCCGCCGCATCGCGCCGCCCTCCGCGGGCGAGCCCGAGCGCAGGCCGCGGACGCTCGACGGCGCGCCGGTGGAAGACTGGGAGCACCTGGTCGTCCCGCGGTTCTGTTCGCAACCCCCACCCAGCCTGCGCGTCCAGCGGATCGGCGACGTCGTGCACTACGTGCTGGACGAGCCGGGCTTCGGGCCCGAGTCGGCGGCGGACCTCGTGTTCGCCGAGGTGAACCGGTCCGAACTGCCCCGGTACCTGCCGGCGGCCGTGGAGCGCCTCAGCTACTTCTTCGCCGAGACGGTGGTGTGCACCAAGGCCCTCCAGTTCGACGTGCTCGTCCATCGCGATCTGTACCCGGGCTCCGACCCGGAACTGAGGATCTACGACACGAGCTTCGAAGGCGTGGCGAACCTCAACGACCCGTCGCGGGACCTCGATCGGCTGGATCTGCTCGAGACCGTCGAAGCCCTGGGCGAGGGGCCGGCGCGCTGGCGCTCAACGGATGCGCCGCGGTACGCCGAGCTGCTCGAGCACGCGCTCGGGGCGATCGGGCTGGACGCCGCGGCGTTCCGCGCGTACCGCTGCCGCGTCGCGTACCCGATCTACGGCTCGCAGATCGCGCTGGCCTTCCGGCCCGAGACGGAGTGACAGTCACGGGCAGCCGACGGCGAACTTGGTCTGGAAGCAGCCGAAGTCGGCGAGGTTGAGCACCGTGTCGCCGTTGCAGTCGGCCTCCATGTTCCCCGTGGCGAACTTGGTCTGGAAGCACCCGAAATCGCCGAGGTTGAGGATGCCGTCCCCGTTGCAGTCGGCGTAGCACGGCGCGACCAGCGGCACGAGCGCCACCTCGAAGACCTGCTCGGTGTTCGTCGTCGCCGTGAAGTTGTGCACGTAGTCGAAGTAGCCCGGCGCCGAGAACTTCACGCTGCGCGGCCCGGCGGGCAGGAAGCAGTGGTACCGGCCGAAGGTGGGCTCACTCTTGTTCGTCTCGCCGTTCGTGAACGTGAGGCCGGGATAGCTGATCGTCGCGCTCACCGGCTGGCCGGTGAACGAGTTCTTCACGTGCCCCGCCAGCGTGATCGGCCGGTTGAGCAGGTGGAGCACGCCCGGCCAGATCAGCGCCGACTCTGACTGCGCCGTCGTGTACGCGGGCTGGAAGCTCGTGCCTGTTTCGGTCAGGAACGAAAGCCCGTTGCGGCTGGCGATCTGCCACTCCTGCTCCTCGCCCTCGGCGCTCGGGTCGCGCACCGACCCGCCGTACCCGGAAGCAACGGAGAGCGCGGTCGCCTCGCTGACGTAGAACGACGCCAGCGGAGTCGTCAGGCAGCTGTACTCGTGCAGCACATCGCGCCCGTAGGAGTGGTAGTCGAGCGTCTTGCAGAAATGGCGGTCGATCGAGAGCGCCATGATCGTCTGCGTCTCGGCCTCGGAGCCGGCCGACGGCCCCTTGTAGGTATCGCTGCCGGGGGTGGTGCTGCCGGCGCAGGGGGCGGTCCAGCCGAACGGGTAGTTCCGGTTCTGGTCGACGCCGAAGGTGCCGTTGCCGTTGTTGCGCCGGTTCTTCCGCCACATGCTGTTCACGTTGTACACATGGTTGTACCCGTCCGGATTCGCCATCGGCACGATCCAGATCTGGTACTTGTTGACCAGGTTCTGCACCGTCGGGTTCGAGGCGTACTGGGTCGTCAGGCGCGTCGCGGCGTCGAGCGCGGCGACGGGCGTGATGATCTCGCGCGCGTGGTGGCACGCCACGAGGAGGAACGCCGGCTCGTCCTCGTCCAGGTTCACGTTGTCGCTGATCTTCAGCGCCCACAGGTTCCGCCCCTCCCACGTCGGGGGCGTCCCCAGCATCGTGGTGATGTCCACAAACTTGCAGATGGTCGGGTGCGCCGCCGCAAGGTCCTGCATCGCCGTCTGCAGTTCCGCCAGCGACGGGTACCCGGTCGGGATGTCGCCGGGGAACTTCTCCTTGAGGGGCTGGCTGTGCTCCAGCACGGTCACCCGGTACGCCTGACCCTGGAGCAGCGTCATCTCCCGCGCGTCCACGACCAGCTCCAAGGACCGCTCGTGCACCGACCCCTCGATTACGTCCCACCCGGCGACCTCGAACCGGTCGGCCAGTGCACTCGCGTTCGGGGCGTCGATCCGGACCCGCGTCAGCGGCTGGGCCAGAGACGCCCCGGTGAGGACGAACAGACCAAGCACGAAGGACAGGCGACGCATCATGGGGGGCTCCGGGCGGGTTGGCGAGAGTGTGGAAGCCGGATCGAGAGTACCACGATTCGCAGGGCATTCAATGGGGTTCCCGGAACAGAGGGGGCGGGCGAACCGCGGGGGCACCCCGTTCGTATCCTGCGGCCATGACGGGTCACGGCGCCAGCGCGGACGACGTCGTCCTGGTCGGCTATCTGGCGGATCGCGACGCCGCGTGCCCCGTCTGCGATTACAACCTGCGCGGGCTCAAGAAGGCGGTTTGCCCGGAGTGCGCGGCTCCGCTTCGGCTTCAGGTGGGGTCGGAGAACCTGCGGATCGGGCCGTGGTCGCTGTGCATCGTGTCCCTGACCATGGGGCTGGGGTTCGACGGAGTGGTGGCGTTCCTGCTCGGGTTGAGCCTGGCCATTGCGCCGCCGCCGTCGCCCGGGCTGGTGATGCAGGCGCTCTGGGTTCTTGGCGGGTTCGCCACACTCGCCGCGGTATGCGGGGGCGGGGTGTGGTGGTTTCTGACGCGCCGGCGGGTTTGGAACCGGGTTCCGGTCGGCCGGCAGCGGGCGATCGGGTGGTCGCTCTTCACGGTCACCGGGATCGTGCACGCGATCTACGGCTGGGTCGTGCTGGCGATGTTCTCGTAAGCCTACTTCTGTGCGCGGGCCCACTTGATGAGGACGTCGGCGACCTCGGGTCGGCTGAACTCCATCGGCGGGCGCTCGCCCTTGGCGAGCATGTCGCGGACGGCGGTGCCGCTGAGGCTGATCTGATCGCCCTCGATCCTCGGGAAGGTCTTGGAGGTGACCATGCCCTGGGCGAGCTTGCTGTACGCGGAGTGTTCGAACTTGAGCGGCTCGATCTTGAGGTTGTTCTCGTCGAGATCATCGAAGATGAGCTGGGCGTCGTAGCTGCCGTAGTAGGTGCCGACGCCGGCGTGGTCGCGTCCGACGATGAAGTGGGTGCAGCCGTAGTTCTTGCGGACCAGGGCGTGCAGGATGGCCTCGCGCGGGCCCGCGTATCGCATCGCGCCGGGCATGACGCTGAGCATCGTGCGGCTGAGTACGAAGTACTTTTCGATGAGGACGCGGTAGCACTCCATCCGGACATTCGCGGGGATATCGCCGGGCTTGGTCTCGCCGACGAGCGGGTGGATGAGCAGGCCGTCGCAGATCTCCTGGGCGCACTTGCAGACGTACTCGTGGGCGCGGTGGATGGGGTTGCGGGTCTGGAAGGCGACGAC
>CAZMPE010000223.1:0-5175 GCA_964567955.1 uncultured Phycisphaeraceae bacterium
ACCGGCCGGGCGCAGCGGAGCGTGGACGCGCCCTGGCACAACTGGTTCTGGACGGATCGAGTGCTCAACAGTGCGCGCAAGGACCACCCCACGTTCCTCAACCTCGGGGCCGGCGCGGGCTTCGACTGGGCGGACGACGGCGCCGCGTTCGTCAGCGATCCGCAGTGCGCGGCCTTTGCCCGGAACGCGGCCTCTCGGTCCGCGCTGACCACTGTCCGCGATCCGGTCGCGTCGTCGATCCTCTCGCAGCTCGGCGTCAACCACCGGTCGCTCGCCTGCCCGGCCTTCCTGGCTCCGCTGAGGATTGCCGAGAGTCCCCGCGTCGAGAAGTTGATCGGCGTCAACCTCATGCCGCTGGCGGGGCACAACAACCTCGACGCGGCCTTTGACCGCCGCCTTTGGCCGGAAGTCTGCACGCGGATGCTCCGAGAGCTGAGGGGCCTGGGCCGGATCATGTTCATCTGCCACAACGCGGACGAGGAGCAGTTTGCCGGCCCGCTGGCCGAGCCCGGGGAGCGTCTCTTCGTCTCGCCATCGTGGCGCGATTACGCGAGCGTGTATTCCGCGTGCCGTGCGGTCGTCGCCAACAGGGTGCACGGGGCTGTCTATGCCGCGGGCTTCGGTGTGCCATCCTTGCTGCTCGGAAAGGACACGCGTTCACGGATCGCCGATCTGATCGGGATCCCGGTTGAGCGTGCCTCAACACTGGACCCGGCACGGATCGGCCAGCTGACAAGAGACCTGCTCGCGCGCCACGAAGAGGAGCGCGATCGGCTCCTGCAGCGGCGCCGCGCCACGCTCGACGAGTACCGCCGGGCCTTGCTGCCGGTCATCGGTTCGCTCGCGACGCCGGCGCGGGAACCGCCCGTCAGGCCGGGACGGACGGCGCAGCCACGCCCGCCGATCTTCATCCTCGGCGTCCCGCGTTCCGGAACGACTCTGCTGCGCACGATTCTGGACTCACACTCGGCGATCGCCTGCGGCCCGGAGGCGCCTTGGTTCGGGCCCCACCAGCCGCGAAGCATCATGGAGCTGTACCGCTATCTGCGCCACGACCGACGCGGGTATTGCCAGAGCTTCGGGGGCGGACACGCGACCGTGGTCCGCGCCGTTCGGGGCATGGTCGAGGAACTGCTCGGAGACTACGCGCGGCGACGCGGAAAGTCCCGGTGGGCCGAGAAGACGCCGGACAACGTCCCCCACGCGTCCATGCTGACCGAACTGTTCCCCGATGCGAAGTTCGTACAGGTTGTCCGCAACGGACTCGACGTTGCAGTCTCGACAAGCAGGGTCGCAACACACCGGCGCGGCATCGATCAATCGGCCGAGTCTCGCCTTCCCCTGGGCGCGGATTGCACCGTGGAGAACTCCGGATTCACGGCGCTTCTGCGATGGAGTCACTGGAACCGGATTCTCGCGCGCGCGCTGGAAGGCCGGGACGTCTACACGGTTCATTACGAACAACTCGTGCAGGACCCGCAGACCGAGGTGCGCCGCCTGATGGAGTTCATCGGCGAGCCCTTCGAGCCCGCGATGCTCGACTACGGACGGTTCACGCACGATTTCCCCGACTGGGAATGGGGCAGCGCCGACGTCAAGAAGATAGGCGCCATTTCGACCGATTCCGTCGGCCGCGCCCGCCATGAACTCGATCCGACGGAACTCGAAGTGCTGCGAACGCTGATCGGCGATGCGGAACCCGAGGCGCCGCGCCCGACCCGACATGCCGCGCTCGCCTCCGTCGCTGACCTGAAGGACCCGCGCTCCAAACTGCTCATGGAGTCGATCAACGGATTCGCCGGACCCCTCAAACTGCGAACCTTCACGAACTGGTCGAAGATCTGGGAATACCCCTGGCTCTGGTTCAACGCCCTGCAGCACGTCCGGTGGAAGGGAGCCTCTCTCGTCGACCTCGGCAGCGAACTCTCGCCCATGCCCTGGATCGCCGCTCTGCTCGGCGCCCGCGTCACCCTGGTGGAAACCGATCCGCGATTCGTGCCCGTCTGGACAAGGCTCCGCGACCGACTCCGCGTCGACGTCGACTGGAGACTCGTCAACTCCGAACACCTCCCCGTCCCCGACGCCGCCGCCGACGTCGTCACCAGCTTTTCCGTCATCGAGCACCAGTTCGACAAGGGCGCGGCCATCGCCGAAGCCGCCCGCATCCTCCGGCCCGGCGGCCTTTTCGCCCTCTCCTTCGACATCTGCGAGCCCGCGATGGGGATGACCTTCCCCGCATGGAACGGGCGCGCCCTCACGCTCCGCGAGTTCGAGGACGAGATCTGGCTCCGCGAGGAGTTCGGCCGCGCCGATCGCCCGCGCTGGAACACCGACGACATCCCCGCCTTCCTCGCCTGGCACCGCCAGTCCGCCCCCCACCACAACTACGTCGTCGGCGCCGCCGTCCTGACGCGGCAACCGCCCGTCACGGTTGAACCGGCCCCGACCCCCGCGGCCGCTGCCACACGCTCGTGATCCACGTCCCCGATCCCGCCGGCTCGCGTCCCCCGACGAACGGGAACGGCGTGATCGGATGATGCGCCAACGATCCGAACGCACAGCGTCCCAACGCCGTGGCGCCCGCCGCTCCCATCACGCGCTCCACGTCGACACCCCACCGTCCCGGGTGCGCGTCCGTCCAGCTCGCGCCGCGCCCCGCGCGCTCCTCGGCCGCGCGACGAAGCGATCCGTCCGCTCCGGCGTCCAGCACGATCTCGTCGTCCCGTGACAGCTGCGCACTCAGCCGTCGCTTCAGCGATTCGACATACGGCCCGATGGCATCGCATGGGCGCGGTTCAGCCAACTGCACCCACACACCCCCCGGCGCGAGCCACGACCAAAGCGACCGGGCCGCCGACTCGAAATCCGAGAAGCACACCAGCACGAACTCCGTCACCATCAGATCGAACGACTCGCCGGGCCGGGGCGGCCCGATCAACCCCGACTCCAGCCGCGCACCCGCGAACCGGTGCCGTGGGCCCTCCGGCGACATCGCGCCGCTCACGCGCTCCACGACCGACGCCCCCGGCGCACAGAAACTCAGCCCGAACGCCCGGCCACGCAGCCCCTCAATCACTTCCGGCAGCACCCCGGCATCCCGGGCCAGCACCAGCACGCGCAGCGGCTTCCCGCCGAGCACCCTGCCCAGCCCGAGCGTCAGGGCTCTCGCCGTCGCCGGGTCGCACAACTCCCGCTGAGCCTCCGAGAGGCCGGCGCCCGCTCCCGCCGCGTCGTCATAGACACCGGCCGCCGCCACTCCGTCCACTCCCTGCCCGGCCGGCCCGAACCAATCCATCGCCGCGTCGACCAGCGACAGCTTCCGCCGCATCGACGCCAGTTCCCCGCGCACGGCAGCGAGTTCGTCGCCCAGCGCGCCGGCGCTCCGCTCGACACACGCCTCCGAACTCACCAGCAGCGACCGCACCACCGCCCGGTTGTCCGCCGTCTTCTGCCCCGCGTGGACGCCGATGCACGCCAGCGCGTCATCGATCACACCGACCCTCGCTCCCGACTCGAGCAGCCTCAACCACAACTCGTGATCCATCGAGTAGTGATTCTCGACGTTCAGCCCGCCGATCCGGCGCAGCAGCGACAGCCGAAAGAACACCTCCGGCTGCGCCAGACTCCGCCCGTTGAACCACAGGGACTTGAGCTTCAGCAGCGACGCCAGAGAAACCGGGTCCGGCGGCTCCGGACGAAAGACCTCCCGACCCGATCCGTCGACGAAACGGCACCGCCCGATCAGCAGGTCCACCTCCCGGTCCGCGCGGAGTGTCCGCGACACCGCCGCCAGCGCCCCCGGCTCGTACCAATCGTCCGCGTTGATCCACCCGCCCCACTCCCCGCGCGCCGCCTCAAACCCCTTGTTCAACGCATCGGACTGCCCGCGATCCGGACCGATGATCACCCGCGTCACCAGCCCCGGGTGCGCCGCCGCGTGCGCCGCGATCAACTCGGCGCTCCCGTCCGTGCTCCCCCCGTCGACGATGATGTGCTCGATCGAGTCGACCGCTTGCGACGCCACCGACCTCAGCGCGCGGACCAGCGTCCCCGACGCGTTCAGCGTCGGCGTGACGATCGACAGCAGCGGCGGTTCGACCTCCGGCGGCACGCCCCGGACTATACCGGTTCGCGTCGGGCCGCCCCGGTTTACAATGCGGCATGATCGTCAATCTCTACCGCCACCGCGGGTACATCTGGCGCAACGCCCTGGCCGACGTCCGGAACCGCTACGTCGGCTCCACCATGGGCATCGTCTGGAACATCCTCCAGCCGCTCCTGCTCATCGCCGTCATGGCCGTGGTCTTCTCCAAGATCATGCACCGCCCCGACCGCGATTCCGTCCCCTACATCGTTTACCTCTGCAGCGCCATGCTCCCATGGTTCGCCTTCGCCGAGTGCCTCAACCGCGGCACCCAGTCCTTTGTCGCCAACGCGGCCTACCTCCGCCGTCTCCCCATCCCCGAGCAGGTCTTCGTCGCCCAGACCGCCCTCTCCACCGCCATCGGACTCGTCATCAGCTACGCCCTGCTCATCATCGTCGCCCTCTCGTTCGGCCACGCCCCCTCCTGGCACTGGCTCTTGCTCCCCATCCCGCTCGGCCTGCTCATCACCCTCGGCTTCGGCATCGGGCTCGCCCTGGGAACCGTCAACGCCTTCATCCGCGACGTCGGTCAGATCGTCCCCGTCCTGGTCCAGGTCGGCTTCTGGTCCTTCCCCATCGTCTACAACAGCGACCAGGTCCCCCGCCTGATGCAGAAGGTCCTCCCCTTCAACCCCGTTTACCCGTGCCTGCAGGGCATCCGCGAGCTCTTCCTCGCCCGGCAAGTCCCCGACCTCTCGCTCTGGCTCATGATGGCCGCGTGGGCTCTCGTGGCGTGCGCCGGCGGCTACCTCGTCCTCCGCAAGCTCCGCCCCGAACTCCGCGACGTCATCTGACCGGCGCCCCGCTCGCCTCCGGCTTCGCCTCGATCGCCGCCCGGACCGGCGCGCCGTTCGCCGAGGCGCCCGACGCGTGAGGCAGTGCCGTGATCGACGTGATCAGCAGCGCCAACGGCCGCGCCCGGCCGCTCCACCGCCAACTCACCAGCCGGAACGGATTGGCCCCCGGCCTCAGATTCACGTCAAACGACAGCACGCCGTTCCACTCGGTGGCGGGATTGGTGCCATCCACCG
>CAZMPE010000224.1:0-5149 GCA_964567955.1 uncultured Phycisphaeraceae bacterium
TGAGGACAGACTTCGGCCACGTGCAGAGCGTCATCGATGTCGAGGCACGCGACAACCTGCACTTCTTCCTTCTCGAGTCGCCCGTCAACAGCCTCGTGGCGGGAACCTACGGCGTCGGCATGGGATCGTTCGCCGCCGTCCTGTCGCTCGGAAGGCCAGCGCGCGGCATCGGCGACCGCACCGGCTGGTACCTCGTCGTCGCGTGGGTGCTCCTCGGCCTTATCGCGTTCAGCAGCATGGGAAAGGGCGTGCCCCGCTACCTCACTCCGCTCTGGCCCGGCGTCGCCATCTTCGGCGGCGTCTGGATCGCCTGGCTTGTGTCGCCTCCGGTCCGACTGACCTTCCTCCGCATACCGCTGCTCGTCGCCGTGGCTCTCATGGCGCTCGGTCAATCGTGGTGGTACGCGCAGGGGCGCGAGGTGTACTTCAGCGACAAGTGCCCGCGCGCGTTCCTCCGCGAACTCCTGCAACCCGTTCACGGCGTCGACCCGGAGCGACTGGGCACCTTCGGGTTTGACACGCCGCAGATCGACTATTACGTCGGCCGGCGGGTGGACTCGTTCGACGATGTCGAGCCCGGCGCCGGCGGGCGTGTCGCCGGGCGCACCGGCTGGGGACCCGTGCGCGCCCTCCTCGAGCGCGACGGCGGCGCGTACACCATGCTCGTCCGCGTGACACCGCCCAACGGCTCGGGGCCCGCCCCCGCCGCCGAACGCCTCGAACGATTCGGTTTCACCGTCGAGCCCATCGCACTGAGTGCGGAGTTCCGGATCGACAACGGGCGCACGTCGGTCGCGGCGGTCCGGCTGTCGCTGCCGCCGGACGAAGAGGACGGTCGCTAGCCGCTACGTCCTCTTGAAGAGCTTCTCGAGTTCGCGGATCGTCAGCCGCACCGACGTCGGCCGCCCGTGCGGGCAGTTGCTCGACCGCTCCACGTCGTCGCGCAGGCGCAGCAACTCGATGAGTTCCGTCTCGCTCATCCTGTCGCCCGCCTTCACCGCCGCCTTGCACGCCATCATGTCCAGCACCTCGTGCAAGGTCTGCTCGCCGCCCGGCGCAAAGCCCTCGGCATCCGCCCGCTCGAAGAGGTCCGTCAGGAACTCGCCCGGCTCCACTCCCCGATGGAACAGGAACGACGGGAAAGCGTGCACCGCGACCGACGTCGGCCCGATCGCCGCGGCCTCGATCCCGATCCGTTCCAGCAGCGGCGCGAGGTCCGCCAGCCGATCAACCCGCGCCGGCGACGCCGGAACCACGACCGGAGTCAGCAGCCGCTGGCACTCGAGGGGCCCCGCGACGATCCGCGCCAGCAGCGCCTCGAACATGACGCGCTCGTGCAACGCGTGCTGATCGATGATCACCACCCCGTGCTCGTCCTGCGTCACGAGATAACTATTGTGCACCTGCAGCACGCGCGAGGCCGGACGCGGCGCGGGGATCGACGGCTCCGGCGGCAACGGATCGGCCAGCGACTCCGCCGGTGTCCCCGGCTCCAGCGCGCCCCGGATCGCCTCGTACGAGATCCCGCCCTGAGCTTGCGACGGCACCTGCCGCCGGAAGTAATCCACGAACGCGTTCACCCCCGCCGCCCCCGAAGGCTGCGCCGGCAGAATCGCCCGCCCGCCCAGCGCCGCCGGCGCGCCCGACCCGAAGGTCGGCGTCAGGTCCGCCGCCTGCAGCGCATCGCGGATCGACCGCAGGATCATCGAGTGCACCGCCGACGAGTCGCGGAACCGAACCTCGACCTTGGCGGGGTGGACGTTGACATCCACCGCACCCGGGTCCATCTCGATCATCAGCAGCGCCGTCGGGTGCCGCCCGGGCTCGATGAGCCCCCGGAACGACTCCTTGATCGCGTGCTGCACCGTCTTGTCGCGGATCACCCGGCCGTTGAGGAACACGTGCTGCGCCTGGTTCGTCGCCCGCGCGATCGAAGGACGACCCACCAGGCCCCACAACTCCATGTGCGGCGCCCCGGGAATCCTCGCCCCCGAAACCTCGATCAACTCGCCTTCGAGCTCCGGGCCCAGGACGGCCAGCGCCCGCTCCCGCGGCGACTGCCCTGGCGGCAGCTCCAGCATTGTCCGCCCGTCGCACGTGGCCGTGAACGCGACGCCGGGGTGCGCCATCGCCAGGTCCCGCACGACATCCACGCACCGGCCCTGTTCCGTCGTCGGCGTCCGCAGGAACTTCCGACGCGCCGGCGTATTGAAAAACAGGTTGCGCACCGTCACCGCCGTCCCCACCGGGCCGGACGCGGGCGCCGTTTCGCCGACGCGGTCCCCCTCCGCGTCCAGGCTCGACGCCGCATCCGCCGTCGGCCGGCGCGAGCGGATCGTCAGCCGCGAGACGGAGGCGATCGACGCCAGCGCCTCGCCGCGGAACCCCAGCGTCCCGATCCGCTCCAGGTCCGACGCCTCGCTCAGCTTGCTCGTCGCGTGCGGCGCGACCGCCAGCGCCAGCTGCGCAGGTTCGATCCCCGAGCCGTCGTCCGCCACGCGGATGAGCTCGATCCCGCCCTGCTCAAGGTCCACCGTGATCCGCGTCGCCCCCGCGTCCAGCGCGTTCTCGACCAGTTCCTTCACCACCGACGCGGGGCGTTCCACCACCTCACCCGCGGCGATCTGGTTGACCAGCAGCGCGGGCAGCGGACGGATCGGGCGTGTCGCGGGATCGGGCACGGAGCCATTGTAAGGCCCCCCGAATGGCGTGTTCGCCGCCCCGCCGCGCGGTACACTCCCGCTATGGCCGAGACGATCTTCGCGCGAATCATCCGGGGCGAGATCCCGTGCCACAGGGTCTACGAGGACACGCACGTCCTCTCGTTCCTGGATGTCAACCCGCTCAGCCGTGGGCACACGCTCGTCGTCCCGAAGGAGCCCGCCCCGACCCTCGACGCCCTCAGCGACGAGGCCGCCGCGGCGATCGGGCGCGCCCTCCCCCGAGTCTGCCGCGCCGTCCTGAAGGTGACCGGCGCCTCCGCCTACAACGTGCTGCAGAACAACGGGGCCGGCGCCCGCCAGTCGGTCATGCACGTGCACTTCCACATCATCCCCCACTACCCGCTCACCGATTCATGGGCCGGCGGCGGCGGGTACGGCCTCGACTTCGGCTGGAAACCGCACAAGCTCGACCAGAACAGCGGCGAGCGTCTCGCGGCGGAACTCGCCAAAGCGCTCAAGGCCTAGGCCGGCGGCATCAATGAAGTAGTTTCGGCCGGCAGCCGGATGACCCCGCCGTGCTCCGTGCGCACGACGATCGCGCTCCCGGGGTCGATCGCCTCGACCCGCCCCTCGATGCGCCGCCCGTCGTGCTCGAACACGCGGACGGACCCGACAAGCACATCGCGCCGCGTCCACTCCCTGGTGAGCTCGTCGCATCGGAGCCTCAGGGCGCCATCAAGTTCCGCCATCAACCGCTCGGCCACGTCGATCCTGGACCATGTCGAGCCGAGCGCTCGCAGCGATGTTGCCCGCCCGCGGAGTTCGTCGGGCCAGTCACTCTCGCCCTGGAGCACGTTGATCCCGATCCCGACGAGCGCCGATCCGCCCGATTGCTCGATCAGAACGCCCGCGAGCTTGCGCCCGGGCGGCCCGCGTTCAACGATGTCGTTGGGCCATTGCAGCCCGACGCGCGCGCCATCCGCTCCGATCGCCGCCTCAACCGTTCGGCACGCCCCGACACCGATCGCGAGCGGCCCCGCCCCCGCGGCATCCTGCACGAACGTGACCGCCAGCCCGAGCGTCGCGGTGTCCTGCCACTTCCGTCCGAGCCGGCCCCGCCCCGCCGTCTGCCGCCCCGCAAAGAGCGCCAGCCCCGGCCTCCCCGCCGCCATCTCCCGCGCCAGGTCCTGCGTGCTCGCCGTCTCGGCGACAACCGCCACGCGATCGAAAGCGGTCAATCCGCGCTGCGCGATCACACGCTCGAGCCGGTCCGCCCAGGTGGAAAGTTCCTCGTGCATGGCCGCGCCGGTCATTCGTCCAGCATGTCCAGAGCGATGTCGAGCCACGTGGCCCCGTGGGTCAGAGACCCGACGCTGATCCGGTCGACCCCCGACTCCGCGATCAAACGCACATTCTCGAGCCGAACGCCTCCGGAGGCCTCCAGCTGCAACGCGCTCCCCGCACGCTCCCGCAACGCCACCGCCTGCCGCAGCGCATCCGCATCCATGTTGTCCAGCAGCACGATGTCCACCAGCCCCTTCTCGACCGTCAGCACACGCTCCAGCTGCGCCAGCGAGTCCACCTCGACCTCGACGAACCCGAGTTCGACTTCCGCCGCCGCGGCGAGCCCCCTCGCCCGGCGTGACGCCTCGGTGATGACCTGGGCCAGCCGCTCCGTGGGCACCCCCGCGATGTGGTTGTCCTTGATCAGCACCGCGTCCGACAGCCCGATCCGGTGGCACAGCCCCCCGCCGCAGCGGACCGCGTACTTCTCGAGGACCCGAAGCCCCGGTGTCGTCTTGCGTGTGTCCAGGACCCGGGCCTTGACGCCCTGCCCGATCGCGTCGACGAACGTGCGCGTCCGCGTCGCTACCCCCGACAGCCGGCCGACAAAGTTCAGCAGCGTCCGCTCGACCCGCAGGATGTCCCTCTTCGACCCCCGCAACACGCCAAGGCGGGCCCCGTCGGCCACCGGATCCCCGTCGGCCACCAGCAGCCGGCACTCGAGAGGCGCGCCGAACACCTCGAGCAGGTCCGGAATAACCGCCAGCCCTGCTACGACCCCGCGCTGACGCGCCACGATCGCCGCACTCCCCGCAGCCGACGCCGGCACGCAGGCCTGGCTGGTCAAGTCGCCGACGCCCCCGAGGTCCTCATCCCGGGCGAACTCGAGCGACCGGCGCACCATCCCTCCCGCGCCGAGACGCTCAAACAGAGCGGGCAGCGTCAGGTCATTGAGGTCCGCCATGCGCCCCATCGTACCCCCGCGCACTCCCCTAGACTCCCGCAGTCGCAAGGGGACACACGGCATGGGACTCCTGACGGGAAAGACGGGGCTGGTGGTCGGAATCGCCAACGAACGGTCATACGCCTGGCACATCGCCAAGGCCCTGATCGACCACGGTGCGGTCTGCGCGTTCACCCACCTTCCGGGCGAGAAAAACGAACGCCGCACCCGCCGGGCGGTCGACGAACTCGGCGTCAAG
>CAZMPE010000225.1:0-5137 GCA_964567955.1 uncultured Phycisphaeraceae bacterium
CCGCCAAGGTCGCCGTCTCCTCCGCCGTCCAGAACCCTCACGACTTCCCCGAGCTCATGCGCGACCCGATGCACATCCAGCCAGACATCCGAGCGGATCTTGCCTTTGTACGCCTCATCGTGCACGCGATCGTCGAAGACCTCGGCACCGCCGCCGGGCAGCGAGCCGAGCCCCGCCTCCTTGAGCCGCTCGAGCACCCAGCGGATCCCGCTCCCGCGGTCGGACTGCTTGTACACCTTCGCGATCTTCGCCAGGTGCACGATCTCCACCGCCGTGAACGCCTTCACGTGCAGGTCCGAGCCCAGCGAGCGCGCCGTTTCCTTGATCGTCCGCACCAGGTCGGGGTAGTAGTCCCACGGCAGGTAGGGGTGCAGGCCGCCGACGGAGTGGATCTCCGTCGCCCCGGCCTCCACGGCCTTGTGCACCTCGGCCCGCACGTAGTCCATGTCGCGGGTGTACGCCCCGTCGTCGTCCTTCTTCCTGTAGAACTCGCAGAACTTGCACGACAGCGCGCAGACGTTGGAGTAGTTCAGGTGACGGTTGACGTTGTAGTAGGCGACATCGCCGTGCAGCCGACGGCGCACCGAGTCGGCCATCTGGCAGACCGACCAGATGTCCGGCGTCGCGTACAGCACGGCGCCGTCGTCGAGGGTGAGCCGCTCGCGGGATTCCACCTTCGCGCGGATCGGCTCCAGCCGCTCGTCGTGCGACGGCGGGCGGAGTTTCGCGCCGGCCTCAAGAGTCGTGGTCATCTGTTTTCAATCTTTCCTGAAACCAGTGTAGGCCCCGGCGCCCCGCCCCGCGCGTCACCCGGCGTATCGCGGGGGGACGTCCCCCGTCTCTGAGCGGATGATCGAACGGATCCCGCCCCGCCCGCGCCACGACGTGTGCACCTGCATCCAGACCGGTCGCATCAGCCCGGCCAGGTCGTTCTTGATGCGGTCGGTCACGGCCTCGTAGAAGATGCCCTCCTGCCGGAACGACTGCAGGTACAGCTTCAGGCTCTTGAGCTCGACGCAGACGCCGCCGTCGCGGGCCGCGCGGGGCATGTACCGCAGCGTGACCGTTCCGAAGTCCGGGTGGCCGGTCTTCGGGCAGAGCGAGGTGAACTCCTCGGCGATGTGCTCGATGACGAGCGGGGCATCGGTGGGGGCGGGGAAGGCCTCGAGCAGCTTGGGGTCGGGCATGCGCCAATCGTAGCGGCGACGCCCGCCGGCGCGTCAACCGTAGCGGCTGACGAGTTCGAAGACCCTCGGCTGACGACGCTCGATCTGCAGAGACCGGCGCAGGTGCTGGAGCGCCTCCTCGCGCGCGGCGTTGTCGGTCTTGTTGCTCCACAGGTACCGGTTGAGCAGGCACACCCCTACGCCGTTGAGCGCCGGGTAGTGATCGGAGTCCATCTCCAGGGCCTTGCGGAAGTTCACGAGGGCCTCGTCGTAGCTCCGCAGCCGGAAGTGCGCCGAGCCCAGCCGCTCGTACGCGACCGCCGAGGGCTGCAGCCGGAGGGACTGCTCCAGCGTCGCCTGCATCTCCGCGAACAGCCCGATCTTGCCCAGGCTGTCGGCCAGGTTCAGCAGCAGCTGCGGCGTCAGCTCCATCAGCTCCGCCGCCTGCCGGTACTCGATCACCGCCGATTCGTGGTCGTTGAGCGCGGCGTGGATGGCCCCGAGGTTGACGCGGGCCGCGGCGTTGTCACCCTTGAGCTTGACCGCGCGCTTGCCGTACAACAGCGCCTCGGCCGGCTCTCCGAGCTGGAGGTACGCCGTCGCGAGATTCAGGTTGGCGTCGAAGTCCTCGGGTCGGATGGCCAGCGCCCGCAGGTAGGCCCGGACCGCTTCGTTCAGGCGGTTGAGCATCTGGAGCGTCAGGCCGTGGAAGTACTGCGCGTCGAAGTTCCGCGGCTCGAGCGTCGCCGCCTGCGAGTACGCCTGCTCGGCCTTGGCGTAGTTGCCGCTCACCCGGTGGATTTCGCCGATCTCCACGTAGGCGGTCGTGAGCTTTGGATTGATGGCGATGGCCCGCTCGAGCTCCGCCAGCGCGACCTCGTTGAGCCCCTGTTGCTTCAGCCGGGTCGCCCGTTCCACCGCCGCGTTCGCGTCCATCGGGTTGGGACGCGCGGGCGAGGCCCGGCCGGACCCTGCGAAGACCCCCTGACCGCGGCAGGAGACCATCGCCGGCAGGAGGCAGGCCATGAGGAGGAGCGTGACGATGGCTCTGGCGTTGCGGTTGTGGATCATCTCTTGAGTCGTTCCTTGGTGCCGGATCGGGGGCGCACCGCCCCTCGAGCCCGGCCCCGAACCGTCTTATCGGGCCTCTCGATCATTCTCTTGAGCCGGCGGAGGTTCAGGGTGTCGTACGGAGTTCCGCCCTTGCTTGTTCCCTTTGGCGTTTCGAGGATCTTCGGAACGTCCCGCCACGCCGGGCGGTTCACCACCTCGGCAAAGCCGCTCCGGGCGATCCCCGGCCCCCCGATCGTTCCTTCGCCAATGTGCTGGTGAAGGTCCCGGCGGCTGCCCATTGTTGCCTTCGAATCGTTCACGTGCACGACCCGTACAAGCCCCTCGCCGCAGATACGGTCAAAGCGGTCGAATGCTTCGCGCGCCCCCTCGCGGTTCGCGAGGTCGTACCCCGCGGCGTGGGCATGGCAGGTGTCGAGGCAGAACCCGACCCGTTCCGGGAGCCCGGTTGCGTCGAGGATAGCGCCGCGCAGCGCCGCCAGTTGCTCAAAGCCGCTCCCGAGCGTGCTGCCCGCGCCCACCGTGTTCTCCAGACAGGAGACCGTCCGGAATCCCGCCGTGCGGCGCATCAACTCGCGGTAGGCCGCGCCGATCCGCGCGATGCCTTCCTGCTCGCTCGACGTGGTAAAGGCGCCCGGGTGGTGGACGAGGAACGGGATTCCCAGCGTCTCGCAGCGCTCGATCTCGTCCGTCATCAGGTCGACGGACTTCCGCCACAGCTCATCGTCGGGGCTGGCGAGATTGATCAGGTACGACGCGTGCGAAACCGTCCGCCCCTCCCACCCGAGGCGCGTCGTCTCCGCCCGCCATTCGCGCACGATTTCCGGGTCCAGCGGCTTGTTCGCCCACTGCTGCTGGTTCTTGGTGAAGACCTGCACCGTGTCCAGCTTGAGCGACTCCGCCTCGTGCAGCGCGTTGACCAGCGAACCGGCGATGGACAGGTGCGACCCGAACATGGGGGAAGTGTAGTGGCGGTGGGGCGGGTAGGATGCCCGCATGAGTCTCCCACTCCAGGGCCGTATCGCCGTCGTGTCGGGCGCCAGCTCGGGCATCGGCGAGGCCATCGCACGCTCGTTCGTCGCGCTCGGCGCGACCGTCGTCCTCAACTCCCGGCGCGCCGGCCGCCTCCAAGAGCTCGTGGCGGAGCTCGGCAGCGAGGACGCCGTGGCCGTCGCGGGCGACGCCGCCGATGAGTCCGTCATCAGACGGATGCTCGACACCGCCCGGGATACGTTCGGCGCCGGAACACGAGAGGCGGACATCGTGGTGGTCAACGCCGGACGCGGGCTGCGCGGCAGCGTCTACGACTCCGACCAGACCCAGTGGGAGGAGGTCATCCGGATCAACCTGCTCGGCGCGGCGAGGCTGATGCGCGAGGCCGGCCGGCGCATGGCGGCCATGGTGCCCGACGAGCAGTTCGAACGCACATGGGCCCGGGGCGCGCCGCCCCGCGACCTCGTCGTCCTCGGCTCGACCGTCGGACGCCACATCTCGCCCTTCTCGTCCATGTACGGCTCGGCGAAGGCCGGTGTCCACATGCTCACCGAGTCGCTGCGGCGCACGCTCGGGCCCAAGGGCGTCCGCGTCACGCTCATCGAGCCGGGGATCGTCCGCAGCGGCTTCCAGGACGCCGCGGGGTACGACGCGGCGAGCTTCGGCGAGTTCATGCAGAAGATCGGCCCGGTGCTGACGCCCGAGGACGTGGCCCGCTCCGTCGAGTTCGTCGTGACGCAGCCCGCCCATGTCCACATCAACGACGTCATGCTCCGCCCGACGCGGCAGGAATACCCCTGACGCGCAAGAAAAGAGCCCGGACACGGTCCGGGCCCTTCGGTTGATCATCTCGAGATCGCTTACGGGAAGATGCCGCGGACCGCGTAGGCCTTGTTGATGTGGTCGAGCGCGGCGGCGTACGCGGCGGTCCGCATGTCGCACTGGTAACGCTGGCGCGCCACGAGCGTGCGCCGTGCCGCGGCCACCATGTGCTGATTGAGCTTGATGTCCACGTCCTCGGCGGTCCAGCTCGTGCAGGTCTTGTTCTGGACCCACTCGAAGTAGGACACGGTGACGCCGCCCGCGTTGGCGAGGATCGCCGGGATCACCTCGATGCCGCGCTTCTCGAGCACGCGGTCGCCCGCGGGCGTCGTCGGCGCGTTGGCGCCCTCCGCGATCACCTTCGCGTTGATCCAGGACGCCTCCTGCTCCTTGATCATCTGCTCGAGCGCGGCGGGGATGAGCACGTCGACCTTGGTCTTGTAGAACTCTTCCGTGGAGATGGCCGTGGCGCTGGCGAAGCCGTTCACGCCGCTCTTCTTGTCGACGTGGGCGGCGAGCGCCTCGGCGTCGATCCCCTTGTCGTTGCGGATGCCCCCCGTGTGGTCCATGACGGCGACCAGCGTCGCTCCGAGCTTGCTCAGGATGCGTGCCGTCCACGAGCCCACGTTGCCGTAGCCGATCACGCTGAACTTCAGGCCCTTGGCCTCCAGCCCCAGCGACGGCAGCAGTTCCATCAGCGTGTCGACGACGCCCTGGCCCGTGGCCTTTTCACGCCCGAGCGATCCGCCGATCTCGACGGGTTTGCCCGTGAAGACACGCACGGAGTCCCACAGGTTCTTGCCCTGCCCGTCGAGGGTCGCGTACGTATCCGCCATCCAGCCCATGATCTGGGCGTTCGTGTTGACGTCCGGCGCGGGGATGTCGTAATCCGGCCCGATGTAGCGGAAGATCGCCGCGGTGAACCGGCGGCTGACCCGCATCAGCTCGTCCTTGCTCATCGTGCGCGGGTCGCACTTGACGCCGCCCTTGCCCCCTCCGAAGGGCACGCGCACCAGCGAGCACTTCATGGTCATGAGCAGCGCGAGCGACTTGACGTCGTCCAGGTGCACGTCCGGGTGGAAGCG
>CAZMPE010000226.1:0-5127 GCA_964567955.1 uncultured Phycisphaeraceae bacterium
CCTTGCCGGGGTTCCCCCCCACGTACAGCGCCGGCCCGCCCCCGTCGTCGTAGACGCACATCACGCGCGGCAGGATCCCGAGCCCCGGGCCCAGCCCCGACCACGACACGCCGTTCCACTTGGCGATGAAGGACGCTGGCACGCCGCTCATCGCGGTGAAACTCCCTTCCACGCACAGGGCCGGCCCGCTCCCGTCGTCGTATTCAACGAACGTCGGATTGACCGCGTTGCTGTTCGGGACCCCGATGACCTCCCATTGCGTGCCCGTCCAGCGCCCGACGAATAGCGCCCCCGCCGTGTTGCCCATGATTCCATAGGTCTTGGGGCCCGCTCCGTGGTCGATGGACAAGAGTGGGCGCGCCAAGTACCCGTTTGGCGCCGGGTTGGAGAGAACGAAGAGGCCCGGAAGCGTGCCATGCCAGCCATGACCGTTCCAGCGGGCCGTCCACCAAAGGACGCCCGGCGGGACGGGAAGGCTCTGATGCCCGATGACGTAAAGTCCCGCCGTTGACCCTTCTCGCAGCCCGATGAAATCCGAAACCCTGCCGAGCGGCAGGCCGCCGCTCGCGTGGGCCCACTGGCCGCCGCGCCATCGGCGCACGGGGGCCCGCAGGTACTGGCCCCCGGACCAGAAACTGCCGCCGAGAAAGAGCGAGGGGCCCGACCCGTCGTCGAAGGACACCAGTTCAATCCCCTGGTTGGAAAGGGAGGCGGGCGCATTCCCCCCGTCCCAGTACGGCTGGCAGGTCTGGCCCGCCGCGGGCCGCGCGCCGGCCAGCGTCAGGGCGAGCGATGCCCACGCGCACCAGACCCCGGCGCGCCCCCGCGTCACTCGGACAGGAGTTGGCTGATTACGGCTGCTCATCATCCCGGTACCGGTTCGTCAGGAAGTCATCGCTAATCGCCCCGCCCCACGAGCGGGCGACTGGCCATCCGACCATAGCAGCCGGTGGCCGCGGGTACAAGACAAAACCGCATGGCGCATCCCACCGCGCCTCGATCCTGTGATCCGCGCGGCCGCCGGCTCGCCGACCACGCCCCGCCCCTACAGCAGCGGCCCCAGCAGCCGCGCCGCGTTCTCGGCCAGGCGCTTCCACACCGGGCGGCGCCGCCAGGCGTCCGGGTCGATCTCGTCGGAGTCGCCCATGTACTCCACCTGCAGCATCCGCAGGTGGCTGGCCACCTCACCGTCATAGATGATCACCGACACCTCGAAGTTGAGCCAGAAGCTCCGCATGTCCATGTTCGCCGAGCCGATCAGCCCGAGGTCGCGGTCCACCGTCAGCGTCTTGGCGTGCAGCAGGCCCGCGCGGTACTCCATCACCCGAACCCCCGCCTCCAGCAGGTCCGCGAAGTGCGACCGGCTCGCCAGCGCCACCAGCCGCGCGTCGATCCGCTTCGGAACCACCACCGTCACCCGCACGCCCCGCATCGCCGCCGACGCCAGCGCCGCACGCGTCGCCTCGTCGGGCACAAAGTACGGCGTCGTGATGATCAGCTCTTCCCGCGCGGCGTAGATCGTCGTCAGCAGCGCCTGCTGCATCAGCCCCGGGCCCGCCCCCGGCCCCGTCGGCAGCACCTGCACCACCGACCCGTCATCGGGGATCGGCCGGTCGGGCAGGTACTCGCGCGCATTGGCGATCTCCTCCTCGCCGTCCAGCTGCCAGTCCCGCAGAAAGACGACCTCCAGCGCCTGCGCCCCCGGTCCCTCGATCCGGATCGACGCGTCGATCCACGGCCCGATGCCGCGAATCGGGTCCACCCCGAACGACGCGTCCGTGATGTTGTGGCTCCCGGCGTACGCGATCCATCCGTCGATCACCGCCAGCTTCCGGTGGTTCCGCAGGTCCAGACGCGCAAACAGCATCCGCACCGGGTTCACCGGCAGCGCCGCCTCGATCCGGACACCCGCCCCGCGCAGCCGCGCGGGCAGACCGCTCTTCAGGAACGCCTTGCTCCCCACCGCATCGACCAGCACGCGGCAGTCCACGCCCCGCCCCGACGCCCGGATCACCGCCTCGGCCACCCGCTCCCCCGCCCCGTGCGCCATCCATATATAGAAGAGCAGGTGGCACCGCTTCTGCGCCCCGTCGATGTCCGCGATCAGGGCGTCGAGCAGCTCATCCGTCCCCGCCAGCAGCTTCAGCCGGTTGCCACGCAGCGGCGGATGGTCGCCCGCCGCGGCCCCCAGGCGCGCGATCGGCGCAAACGGACCCACGCCGCTCGTCCAGTCCTGAGCCCCGCCGCGCCAGAAGATCGCCGCGCTCTCCTCAAGGCCCACCGCCACTTCGCGGTGCCGGCGGTGCCGCCGACCGCCCAGGCGCACCTCGCCGACGAGCAGGTAGAGCGGCAGCCCGAGCAGCGGCACGAACAGGATCACGACGAGCCAGGCGAGCGAGACCGGCACCGCCTGCCGGCGCATCACGACCCGGACCGCCAGCAGCAGGCGCACCACCAGGTCGGTCAGGAAGATGGTCCAGGTGATCACCCGTCGCCCCGAGTCCCCTCGTCCGCCCGCCGCATCGCCGCCCTGAACGCCCGCACCGTCGCGTCGCTCACATGATGCTCGATCCCCTCGGCGTCGATCGCCGCCTGGCGCGCCGGCACCCCGATCGCCAGCAGGAACCCGAGCACCGCCTCGTGCCGCTCGCGCGACGCCGTCGCCATCCGCCGCCCCGCCGGCGTCAGCGTCACCGGCCGGTACGGCGTCGTCCGCACCAGCCCCTTCTTCGTCAGACGCTCGAGAATCCGGGTCACCGTCACGTGGCTCACGCCCATCATCGACGCCAGGTCCCGCACCCGCGCCTCGCCGTGACGCGCCACCAGCTGCTGGATCGCCTCGACATAGTCCTCGGCCGTCTCGTCGCGGTGCGCGGCACGCGTCCCCCGGAACCGGGCCGATTCGTCGCTGCTCTGTCGCTTGGCGCTCACGGCGCGATGATACCCGCAACCGTGCGGTGCCCGCTAGACGCGCGCCGCACGCTTCTTCGGCCGCGCCGCGGCCTTCCTCCGGCGCGGCTCAAAGATCGCCGTGCTCAGCCCGCCGGCCTGCCCCACGCGGATCGGCCCGGCTTTCATCCGCTCGAACGCGCTCCTGGCGTTGGCCGCGCTGTACTCGCACCCGATGAACCGCCGCCCCAGCGCGTGGGCGACCACGCCCGTCGTCCCGCTGCCCAGGAACGGGTCGAGCACCAGGTCGCCCTTGTTGCTCGTCGCGCGGATCACCCGCTCGAGATAGACCTCGGGCAGCTGGTTGTCGTGGTAGCCGCGCCGCTCCATGTTGTTGCCCTGCACGCGACCCCAGAACTTGCCGTACCACACGTCCATCGGCAGGCGCATCCCCGCGGGCATGCCGTCGCGCTTGCTCTCCGTCCGCGCGTCGAAGTAGATCGCCCGACGGTCCGAGACTTCGAGCACTTCCTTCGGGTTCCACGTGCGCCCCTTGTCGCCCTTGACAAAGTACAGCACGTGCACCTTGCTGCTGATGAACCGCTCCGTCACGTTCTGCCCGAACCGGTAGTGCCAGATGCACCAGTTCTCCATCGTCATCTTCTGCCGCTTCAGATGGACGACGATCTCCGCCGCCCAGTCGTCGGGGATGTTCACCCACAGCGCGCCCCCGGGCCGCAGCGCGCCCACGCACAGGTCGAGCCAGTCGTACGTGAACTTCAGGTAGTCGCCGTGCTCCATCCGGTCGTCCCACTCGTCGTACGCACGCCCCCAGTTGAAGGGCGGATCGGCGAAGATCAGGTCCACCTTCCCCGCGCGGCACTCGGGGATCCGCGCCAGCAGGTCGCGGCAGTCGCCGATGTGCACCCGCGCCGGGCTCGAACCGGCGATCTCGTAGTCCGCGGCGGGCGCTTTCTCCGACTTCTTCATCCGATCCTCCGCAGCAGCCCGAACCCGTAGTTCAAGGGCGACAGGTACAACTCGCACGATTCGTACAGACCCTGCCCGATCGCGTTCACCCGGTCCACCACGTGGCGCGGGCCCCGGTGCTCGCCGCACTGCTCGGGGAAGGTGTCGTGGAGCAGAATATATCCCCCCGTGTTCAGGACCGGCTCGACCGCCCAGAAGTCCCGCGTCGCCCCCTCCACCGTGTGGTCGCCGTCGATCAGCGCCAGGTCCACCCCGCCGCGGGCCCGCAGGTCGGCGCGCGCCCGGACGATCTCGGTCGCGCTGTCGCCCTTGTGCAGCGTGACGCACGAGAGCAGCCCGGCGCGCTCCAGCCGGTCGCGCACCAGCGTCAACCGGTCGCCCTCGAGCCCCGCCTCGCGCCACGGGCCGGGCCTCACCGGGCCGAAGTCGTCGAACGCGACGAGCGCGCCGCCGTCGTCCAGCGCCGACGCCATCCACACCGTGCTCGCGCCGAGGAACGTCCCCGTCTCCACCACGGTCCGCGGGCGGATGTTCCGCACCAGCGCGTGCAGCAGCAGCCCCGCCTCCGGCGAGATCGAGGCCGGAAAGGCGATCGGCTCCGCGTACAGCCGGCGCAGCTCCGCGACCCACGGCGTCGCCGGATCGTCCATGAACGCGGGGAACGTCCACGACGTCGGGTGCTCGCCGGCGAGCGTCGGCATGAACCGCAGCGACCGGCGCGGCAGCGCGTACTTGTTGGCCGGGACCGGCGGCGCGTCGATCGGGGCCTTTTCCAGGCCGCTCGCCGGGGCCGAAATGGCGGGCTCTTCGGGCATCCGGGCCGAGTGTAGCGCAAGCCGGCCCGTCGCGCCATCCCCTCAGCGCAGCGGGTTCACCCGGGGCGTGGGGTCGCCGTGCCGCCCGACGGCCTCCCGGACCTCGCGCCACGCGGGACGGATGTCGACACGCCCGCCTCCGCCGAAGCCTTCGGCGAAGGCCTCCTCGTACGCGCGCAGGTAGCGGGCCATCAGCGTCCGTCGCGGCGCGCAGCCGACGCCGATCGCCTCGATCACCAGCGCGCTGTGCATGCGGATGTCCTCCCGGCGCGCGCCGGCCAGGCGCGCCCGCTCGATCGCCACGCAGTCGATGATCGCGACCTCGACGGCGCCGCCCTCGACCTTTGTGACGATCAGGTTGGACGGCTTGTGATCGCGATTCCAACGCCCGCGGCGGAGCTTCCGGGCGGTGAGCGCGCCGAGCGTCCGCGCC
>CAZMPE010000227.1:0-5118 GCA_964567955.1 uncultured Phycisphaeraceae bacterium
GACCATCGTGGAGCCGGGGCCATCCGGCAACTGGCCGATCGGCTGCGCTCGCAGAAGCACGAGGTTGAGCTTCTGGGGAGCTGCTCGGGTGACGTGTGCGACTATCCGGAGCAGGCCTACCTGGTCGGGAAGGCGATCGCGCGGGGCGAGTATGAGCGCGGCGTGCTGATCTGCGGGACGGGGATCGGGATGTGCATCGCGGTGAACAAAGTGCCGGGGATCCGGGCGGCGGTGGTGCACGATGAGCTGACGGCGGAGATGAGCCGCAGCCATACGGACGCGAACGTGCTGTGCCTTTCGGCGGACCTGCTGGGGCAGCGCCTGATCGAGAAGATTGTGGATGTCTGGCTGGCGACGGCGTTCCTGGGCGGGCGGCACGAGCGCCGGACGCGGAAGATCGCGGCGATCGAGCAGGGGAAGGATCCGACGGGTGTGGGATGAGGTTACTTCGGCGCCTGCAGGACGATGGTTGCGCCCCCGGCGGAGAGCGCGATGCGTCCATCCATGAGCGAGATGATCGACGGGCGCGAGCCGAGCAGGATCTGTCGGGTGTCGCTGAGCGTGGCGTTGCGCGTGTCGATGCCGTGGATGCTGAAGATGAGCAGGCCGTCGGCGGAGCGGCCTTCGGAGATTGTCTCGATGGAGATGGCGCGCCCCTCGGCGGGCTGGGGCGGGACCATGAGGTCGAGGCCGCCCAGAGCGTCGGTGCCGCGGAGCGTGCCGTCGCCGGCGTAGACGACCAGTCCCTGCGGCGTGCTGATGACCATCTCTGAATCGGGGGCGGCGGTGGACGTAAACGCCCGGACGGCGCGGGGGTCATCGATTCGGCCTTGTGCGCCCTCGAGGGGCGTCGGGTGCAGGCGGCCGGTTGAGACGGTGGCGAGCCAGAGGGCGGTGGTGGGGGCGAGCATGAGGAGACGGTCGCCGAAGACCCAGGCGTCGGAGACGGGCATGAGCTCGGCGGTGGCGAGCGTCCAGTTGGTCTTGGCGGTGGCCAGGTCGAGGCAGACGACCGCGGCGTCGAGGCAGGCGATGAGCGAGCCGGTGTCGGTGACGCGGACGAGGTGCGGGTGGCCGCCGAGGTCGCCGACGCGCTGCATGGTGCGGCCGGTGCGTGCGTCGAAGGTCTGGATGAGGGGCGTGAGATCGGTGACGATGCCGCCGGGGCCAACGACTTCCTCATCGCCGGCGACGACGAGAGCGCCATTGCCGAGATCGGCGTCGTAGACGCGCCCGACGGGGGTTCGCGCCGACCAGAGGAGCTGGCCGGTCTCGGTATCGAAGCAGGCGACCTTGCCCGAGCGCTGGATGACCGCGAGGGTGCGCTCATCCATGTGGACGAGCATGTCGGTTCCCTTCACTTCCTCGTTGTCGGGCGTGGGGAAGCGGTCTTCGCGGACGCCGGGGACGGGGTTGAGGCCGCGGTTGTCGTCGTGGACCGCGAAGACCTTGGCCAGGGGCGGGGAGCGCCATTGGAGGGCGCCGTCGGTGGTAGAAACGCGGACCAGCGTGGGAGCGGAGCGGTTGTTCAGGAGGAGGAAGGCGCTGCCGTCAACGGTGCGGAGGTGCTCGACATCGCCGCCTTCGTTGGGCGTCGCCCAGACCTGGCGGAGCAGCGGCGCCGGTTGCGAGGCGGGGTCGCGGGCGTCGTGTCCTGGCGCTTGCTCGGGCGACCAGATGGAGACTTCCTTCTCACCCTCGAGCACGAGGCTGCTGACGACTCCGGGGCGCACCTCTCGCATGCGCGGGGGCAGGATCGTCCATTGGCTGAGGCTCTGCACACTTTCGGCACGCGGCGGCCCGATGCGGGGCCAGCGCACGACGGAGGCCACACGCCCGCTCAGTTCGACGGCCAGAGCCTCGGCGTCGATCGGTCCCGCGCCGGTGCGGAGGGGTGCGTCGGGGAAACGCTGGCGCACGGAGCGGAGGAGTTCGAGGGCCGCGGCGACCTGCCCGCGGGACTGAAGCTCGGTCACGAGTTCGCCTGAGAGTCGGCCGACGGAGTCCTGATCGGGGGAGCGGACGCGGGCTGCGGCCTTGAGTCCCGACTCAAACGCGGCGGTGGCGTCGTGCGGACGATCGGTTGCGCGGTACATCTGTCCGAGGCGGAGCCACACTTCGGGAGCGACCGAGGCGAGGGGGAAGCGTGCGACGAGTGATTCGAGCGCGGACGCATCGGCGGGCTCGCCGAGCGCCTTGAACTCGTTGCCGGCGGCGAGCTCCTGCGGTGCGTAGACATCCGGGCCGGCGGAGGCGATGAGCGTTTCGATGCGCTGGGTGGCTTCGAGCTCGCCGCGGACGCTGACCTGCAGACCCGACCACATGGCCGCGGCGAGGGCCGGATCGTCGAGGATGCGCTGATAGATGCGAACGGCGTCGCTGGGGTGCTTGAGGAGGTCTTCGAGCCGTCCTGAAGCGAGGATGTGGCTGAGCTGCTGGGGGGGCGTGCGGGCGGTTCGTCCGAGGCGTTCGGCGAGGAACTGGAGGAGCTGGTTGTCGGTGATGCGCGGCGCCTGCGCGAGGCGGGCCTGGAGCGCTCCTCCGCCTTCGGGCGGCGCGGCGGGGGCGGGCTCGAGGCTGGCGGCGAGCATGGTGTTCAGCGATTGGAAGAGGCGTTCGCGTGCGGCGTTCATCGCGAGTGAATCAGGGTCGTTCTTGAGCGCGGCGAGCGATGCATCGACAGCGCCGAGGATCCGGTCGGGGCGTCCGGCGCGATAGGCGAGCTCGGCGAAGGTGGTGGCCGGGGTGGGGTCGGCCGGGTCGGCCTTCATGCGCGAGACCAGGAGCGATTCGGCAACGTCCCAGAGCAGGTAGCTGTGGAGGCGGGCATCGTCGGCGACGATCAACTGGCTCTGGAGCGCAAGCAGGTGGCCGGGCTCGTCGAGCGCGATGAACGTCGGCTCAACGTCGGGCTGCTGCGGGTTGACGATCGCGAAGCCGGTGGTCAGGGGGACGAGGATCCGGTCGCCGGAGACGACAACACGCCCGTGGACGCCGGGGTTCGGAAACGTCGGGGTGAGACGGATGGTTTCCGACTCGAACCCCGCCAACGGGACGAGGGCGAGCCGATCCGGCCCGACGGCCACGAGGGTGTCGCCGGCTCGAAGGAGATAGTCGGGGGCGGGCGAGCCGAAGCGGTCGGTGGGGCGTGAGGCGAGCGCTGTTCCCGTGGCGCGATCGAGCCGGACGATGTTCTGGCCGTCGGGGGCGATGAGCACGAGCGAGTCGTTGTCGATGATGGGTGTGTTGAGGTGCCAGGGCATCTCCATGCGGTCCTGGCCGCGGAGGGCGTCGATGGCCAGAGGGCGCGTCCGGAGCGTGCCTCGTAGGCGGCGATGACGCCGATGGCGTCGGCGCGGTAGACGATGCCGTCGGCCGCGACGGCGGCGTTCGGGGCGCCGGACTGGCCGAGCCAGGGCATGGAGCCGACACTGCCAACGGCACGGATCCAGAGCAGGTCGCCGGAGGTGATATCAAGGCCGATGAGCGTGAGCGCGGCGAGTCGGCGCTCGGGGACGTACTTGCGCACGCCGAAGACGGCGGTGCCCTGGTCGATGCAGGCCGGGCCGCGGACGGAGCACTCGGAGAGGGCGGGATCGAGCTCGGAAAGCGTGCGCGACCAGCGGAGGCGGCCGGAGTCGGCGTCGATGGCGTGGACGCGGTCGTCGCCGTCGCGGGCGCCGGCGAGGGCGCGGCCGGTGGCGGCGACGAGCGTGCCGGCGCGGATGGTCATGGCGCTGACATCGGGGGCCGAGGCGTTCCAGGCGCGGTAGTCGGGGCGCTCAAAGCGCTTGCCGGGGGTGGACTCATCCACCGGCGGGGCGTCGGAGGCGACCAGACCCGGTGAGGCCGACCATCGCGGCGCGAGCGTGAAGCGGTCGAAGGCGCGGATGGATGTGCCATCGTTGAAGTAGACCGTGTCGCCCCAGACGGCGGGGAGGCAGAGCAGATCGTCGGCCATCGGCGGGATGTTGCCGCCGCCGGAGACTCGGCCCTGCGGGGGCCCTTCCCCGAGCATGGCTGCGGGATCGCCCGCCAACGCTGTCCAGAGGGGCTTGGAGATCATGCCCGTGGTGTTGAGCGGGGGCATGGCGTCGAGGGGTGTGCTGCCGCGGGATCGCGCGGCTTCGGGCCAGGTCTGCACGGCCGGCGGGTTGGGGTTTGCGCTGTGGGCTTGCTCGGTCCAGCGCTTGAGCCGTTCGAGCACGGTGCGTTCGGGGGGGTAGCGGGCGAGCAGGCAGAGCATGTCCGCGGCCTGCTTGGCGCTCTCGCCGGTTCGGTCGGGGTGCTGATCGAGCTGAGCGAGAACGAGGTGGGCGGAATCGAAGCGCGCTGACTCAATGTGGTCCTGCGCCAGCCGGAGCGCCGCCTCGAAGCCGGGGCCCGTCAACAGGTACGATTGCTCGAGCTCGGCGAACCGGCCTTCATCGAGCCGGCGCTGTGCCGCGGCATCTTCAAGGGTTCGATATCGCGCCAGGAGCTTTGGATCGCCCAGGAGTGCGCGATGGACGGCGCTCCGGACGCTGGTGAAAAGGTCGGGCTCGCCGGGCACGGCGACGAGGCGGTCGGCCTGTTCATCCAGAAGAGCCTGAAGAACGCGGACGGCTTCGTCAAGGTTGCCCGCGGCGAGGAGCGTGTTGAGTTGGGCGAAGGTGTCCGCCGCGGCGGGGGAGTCATCGACGTAGACGGGGTTGACCTGGCCCGGCTGCTGGGCCGCGGCCGGACATCCCATGGAGCCCGCCAGCGCGAAGGCCAGCGCGATGCGGATCGCCCGGCAGCCCCAGCTTCTTGTTCGCCCCGGCATGGTGTGCATCCCTTCACGGAGTCCAGAGCCGCCAGACGGCACAATCGATCCAGACGATTTCGGCGGACAGGCGTTCAGTTATAACGGCAGGGAAACACGCCAGTTCCTTTCGGCGTGTTCAAACCCGGCCGATCCATCCCCTCCCGACAACAGGGAGGATACCGATGCCGGACGGATCTGTTCTCGGAACCGCGTTGGGAGGGCCGCTGGTGCCCTCGCTGGGCGGCTCTGGCCACGGTGCGGGTGCGATGGCCCTGACGGGCGATCGGCCGGGTCCGGTGGGTCGCTGGCGGCTGCCGACGAGGGCGAGCCGG
>CAZMPE010000228.1:0-591 GCA_964567955.1 uncultured Phycisphaeraceae bacterium
ACCTTGGTGGTCCGCTTGTCGGTCTTGCGGGCCTTGGTCGTCTTGCTCCAGCGGGTCTTGCGGGCCTTGGTCGTGCGCTTCGCGTGCTTGCGCGTGCCGGTCTTGCCGGAACGCTTCGTGCGCGTCGTGCCCGTCTTCCGTGTGGAACGCTTCGTCGGCATATGCATCTCCTTGTGGACCGCGACGGCCACGCCGCGCGATCGGGTGTGTGCCGTCGCCGGTCTCGGCGACGCGCCCGGGCCGGTCTGGCCTGCGGGTAACCCCACCATCGACCCACCGGCGGGGCCTGATAAGTCGTATCAAGAAAATTCCTGATCCTTCCGCTGGCCCCGGCGCGCCTTGAATACGCGCCCGCCGTCCAGCCGACCCGTCCGATCGTCGATCCCACAACCATGGCCGCGCCCGCACCAACATGGACTCCCGACTCGTGGCGCTCGCGTCCGCAGGCGCTGGCGGTCCGCTACGACGACGAGGGAGCCGTCGCGGCGGCGGTGGACCGCCTCCGGACCCTGCCGCCCCTGGTCACATCGTGGGAGATCGAAAAGCTCAAGCAGCTGCTGGCCGAGGCGCAGGAAGGCAAACGCTTCCTCC
>CAZMPE010000228.1:601-5075 GCA_964567955.1 uncultured Phycisphaeraceae bacterium
AGCAGGGCGGCGACTGCGCCGAGACCGTCGCCGACTGCACCCCCGAGCGCGACACCACCAAGCTCACCATCCTGCTCCAGATGTCCCTCGTCCTCGTTCACGGCACGAAGCGCCCCGTGATCCGCGTCGGGCGCTTCGCCGGCCAGTACGCCAAGCCACGCTCCAGCGCGACGGAGACCCGGGCCGGGGTCACCCTCCCCAGCTACTTCGGCGAACTGTTCAACTCCGCCGCCTTCACGCCCGAGGCCCGACGCCCGAACCCGGATTACATGGTGCGCGGCTACCAGCACGCGGCGATGACGCTCAACTTCATCCGCTCGCTGGTCGACGGGGGCTTCGCCGACCTGCACCACCCCGAGTACTGGAATCTCTCGTTCTTCAACCACGCCGGGCTGTCGCCGGAGCTGCGGGCCGAGTACGAACGGATGACGGGCAACCTCGCCGACGGCCTGCGCTTCATGGAAGCGCTGGGCGAAGGCAGCGTCGAGGAACTGACGCGGGTGGATTTCTACACGAGCCACGAGGGGCTGAACCTGCTGTACGAGAGCGCGCAGACGCGCACCGTGCCGCGCCGCTCCGGCTTCTACAACCTCACCACGCACCTGCCGTGGATCGGCGACCGGACGCGATCGCTGGACGGCGCGCACATCGAGTACTTCCGCGGCATCCAGAACCCGGTGGGTGTCAAGCTCGGGCACGGGGCGTCGCCGGGCGAGATCGTGCCGCTGCTCGACGCGCTCAACCCCGACGACGAGCCGGGCAAGATCGTGCTGATCACGCGCCTGGGCGCCGACCGCGTGCGCACGCTGCTGCCCGCATTCGTGCAGGCCGTGGCCCGCGCGGGGCGCCGCGTCCTGTGGGCGTGCGACCCGATGCATGGCAACGGCGTCATCACGTCCAGCGGCATCAAGACCCGCTCGTTCGATGCGATCCTCTCCGAGCTCGAGACGACCGTCGATGTTCATGAGTCGCTCGGTACCCGGCTCGGGGGGGTGCACTTTGAGCTGACGGGCGATGACGTCACCGAGTGCGTCGGGGGCTCCGCGGGCGTCACCGAGGCCCATCTGGAGACAAACTACGGATCCGCCTGCGATCCGCGGCTCAACTACCAGCAGTCGCTGGAGCTGGCGTTCCTGCTGGCCCGCCGGCTGAGCCGGGTTCCCCGAAAGCTCTGATAAGACCGGGGTTGGATCAAGTCGGCCCTGTATCTCGCCGATAACTCCGCGCCATGACGGTGCGCCAGCCGGATCAACCGCTCCCCTTCGAACGACGGTGCGTGCCGCGCACACCCGCGGACGGTTCGGTCATGGCCGCCTTCACCGACGAAGAGACCGGTGAACTGACGCTGACGCGCCTGGACCTGATCGATTCGAGCGGGTGCGGGCTCGGCCTGCGCTCGCCGCTCAAGATCACCCCGGGGCACCGCTTCTCGCTCTACGGCATCGGACGCCGCCCGCTCCCGTACCGCACCGGCATCGTCGCCGGGTGCCGGTCGGAGGGTGAGCAGTACCGGATCGGTCTGCGGTGCGACTCCCGCATCGCGGCGTGATCTAATCCTGCCGCAGGTACGCGGCCTCGAGCGCCCGCGTGATCCGCTCCATGGCCTCGGTCAGGTGCGCCCGCGTGTACGGGTCGGACGTCTGCAACGGCGCCTTCTCGATAGCCGCCTTCAGGTCGCGCAGCTCCTGTCGCACCAGCCCGACCATGGAACGCGCCGACGCCCCGGTCCATCCCGACAGGCGCTCGCCCGTCGCCAGGCCCACGAGCCGGTTGAGGTGCTCGCGCTGCAGGTTGCGCCGCATGCTCGAGATCATCGGCTGGCGTGCGGTGTACGGGCGCGCCGCCGCGTCCTTCAGCTCGGACCACACTTCCGCGCGGATCGCGCCGAGCAGCTCCGGCATCGTCAGCGTGTCCTCCGTCGCCGGCGTGCGGATCTCGTTGTCGTAGACCCGGCCGAGCACCATCGGGTTCATCAGCCGCGAGAGCACCGACGACTGGATCCCCAGCACCCGGTCGTGCACCGGCCACGCCGCGCCGCCGAGAAAGCCCGAGTCCTCCCACCACTCGTCCGATCCGAGCCGGGCCATGAGCTGCGGCGTCAGGCCGTAGGCCTCGTCGCGGAAGGCGTTCTCGAGGACGAACGCCAGCGCCGCCCGCTGCTTGACCGCCGGGGTCACGGTGAGCGGCTCGCGCATGTTGGGGTCGCCCTTGTGGTCGCGGGCCACGCTGGCCGAGCCGACCCAGTAGGTCGCGGCGGCGAGCCCCCGCATCTGGATGCTCAGCAGCATCTCGTAGCCCCGCCGCGCCCGCTCCCAGCTCTGGCCCTCCTTGACGGTGCGGTCGAGCAGCTTGGCGCGCAGGTCGCCGACAAGCTGGACCTGCGAGCGGGCCCAGTCCAGCGAGTTGCCGCCCAGCTCCCAGACTTTCGACTGCGGGTCCGGGCCCCACGCGCTCTCGTCGGAGAGGAAGGCGAGTTCCGGCTCCGCGGCACGCTTGGCGATGGCCACGGGGTCGCCGGAGGTGTAACCCCACTCGATCGCCCACAGGTCATAGGGCCCGATCCCGATCATGCAGTAGTCGCCCTGGGCCTTCGGGTCCGGCCAGATGTTGTCGGCGAGGTAGTCCATCACCGAGCCCGCCAGCGGCTTCTTGCCCTTCCACTCCGGGCTGTTGATCTGCTGGATCGTGTAGATGCTCGACGCCTTGAAGTTGTGCATGAGCCCGAGCGTGTGCCCGACCTCGTGCATGATCACGTCCTTGAGGAGCGGCCCGATGAACTCCTCAGGCACGCCGTCGAGCAGCCCCTCGCCGCCCTCGCCCCCCGCCGGCAGAAGGCCGGCCGAGACCGCGAGCCGGGCGAGACCCATCGTGGTCGTCCGGCCGCGGGCGTAGACGCACGAGCGGTCCGCCCCCTGCAGCGTCCGCTGCAGCAGCGTGGGCACGGGCGCCGGGCGTTGGGCCGGCGGCGCGCCGCCCAGGCGCGTCCGCGGGTCCCATTCCGGGTTCGCGCCGAGCCATTCGATCGTGGCTTCGTCCAGGCCGCGCATCGCCGTCTCGGGCAGGATGTCGAAGAACTCCTTGGTCCATCCGCTGATGAAGCCCTCGTCCATGACGATGTCGGCATCGAGGATCTCGCCCGTCTCCGGGTTCACCCGAGAGGGCCCGATCGCGTAGCCCATGTGCGCGTTCGTCCAGCGGAGGAAGTTGTACCGCACGTCCTCCGGGTCCTTCTCCATGTGAGCGCCCGTCGTCGCGTCCTGCTGGTAAACCTCGATCGCGCCGACGATCCCCACCCGCTCGAACGCCCTGTTCCACTCGAGGATGCCGTCCTTCACCCATCGGCGGTAGCGGACGGGCGTGGTGTGCTCGATGTAGAAGACGATGGGCTTCTTCGGCGGGCTCAGGTTGAGCTTCGGGTCCGCCTTCTCCAGGTGCCACCGCTGGATGTACCGCACCGTCTGCGGGTCGCCGTCGTTGCGGGCCCGGTCCTCGAAGTTGGTGTAGAAGAACCCGACGCGACGGTCGGCCCGGCGCGGCTCGTAGCCCGTCTCCTGCGGCACGTCGCTGAGCGAGTAGTGCAGCGTGACCAGCCGGCCGTCCTGCACGGGCAGTTCGATCGACACCTCGATGTTCTTCGGAAAGGCCTTGGCCTCGACGATCTTCGAGAGCCCGCTGTTCGCACCCTCCACGAGGGACCCGAAGAACCGGTCCGCCCGACCGATGAACAACTCATCCAGATCGATCACCGGCCCGCCCCCCGGGCCCATGCACAGGATGCCCACGTCGAGCACCACGTGATCGGTGAACACCCGCTCGGTCGCGGCCTTCGACTCGTCGTCGCCCGTCGACCGCACCGTCAGGTTCGGCTCGATCAGCGCCAGCCGCTTGTCGTACCGGCTCCAATAAACGTACCGGTCCCCCGCCCCGCCCCACCGCGTGTACATCGTCAGCACGCCCGCCTCTTCGTCCCCCGCCGCGACCGTCGGCCCGAACCAGAACCGCTTGCCCTCGAACTCGCGTGGCAGTTCGGCCAGGAGTTGGGCGTCCTTGTCGCGCCGCCAGAGTGTGTAGTACGACGCCCCGTCCGGGGTCGTCACCCTCTCGTAGTCCTTCGACACTTCCTCAAACGGCGGAAACTCCGGCGGCTCGTCCGGCTTCTCGACCTTCGCTTCCTGGCCGAACGCGGCCAGCGGCAGGCACGCTACAAGGAACGCCGCGCGACGGAACGCTGCTGAAAACATGGAAGACCCTCCGGGAGCCCCGCGACTCCCGCCATTCTACTGCCCGAACGCCCCCCGGCCCGACCCGATCACCATGAAAAGCGGCCGGGAACCCGCAGTTCCCGGCCGCGCATGAACCGTGACTCTCGCTGCCCGAGGCCGTCCCTACGGACAACCGACCGCGAACTTCGTCTGGAAGCATCCGAAGTCGGCCAGGTTCAGGAGCCCGTCGCCGTTGCAGTCGGCCTCCATGT
>CAZMPE010000229.1:0-5059 GCA_964567955.1 uncultured Phycisphaeraceae bacterium
CGCGAACCGGTTCCTGACGGCCGGGCACTGCATCAGTGCCGGGACGACGAACGCGGTGGTCCAGTTCAATGTTCCGCTTTCCACCGCGGGCGGCAGCCCGGTCAACCCGCCGCCGGCGGACCAGTTCCCCGTCATCAGCACGTCGATCCAGACCACCGGCAACGCCGGGGTCGGCTTGGATGCGGCGCAGTTTTTCACGGCGGCGAACACAAGCGGGACGCAGGCGCGGGTCCACATGGGCGGGACGGCGTACCAGCTCGCGGGCTCGGCCCCGGCGGCGAGCAACCAGACGACGCGGATCACCGGGTACGGCACGACGACCGGGACGCAGGGGACGCCCCTGACCTGGAGCCAGGTGCAGAAGACGCACACGGGCGCGTACACCGCGCTGAGCGGCACGTCGCTTTCGTACACGGTGGACACGACGGGCGGGAACTCGGGTTCGCCCGTGGTGCTCGAGAGCACGGGCCTGGCGTTCGGCGTTCACACGCACGGCGGGTGCACGACCACGGGCGGGGCGAACGCGGGCACGGCGATCCAGTTCGCGACGCTTCAGGGCTACCTGAACAATCCGCTCGGGCCCTGCACGCCGATGCCTTCGCCGGTGGTTCCGAAGGGCGGAGCGTTCAGCGAGGGCGGCGTGGCTGATCACTTCAACCGCGCGAACGGCCCGATCGGGAGCGACTGGTCCGCGGTCGGGACGGCCAACCTGGCCAACTTCACGATCAACGGGAACCAGGGCGCGCACACGGGCGGCGTCGAGTTCATCCAGAACGACGCGTTCGTCGGCGACTATCGAAGCGGCGTCGTGTGGGCGAACGCGATCATGAACGGGACGGGCAGCCAGTTCGTGGCGGTAGCGAGCGGGATGGGCGGTTCCGACTTCTTCTACGCCAAGGTTCAGGCGCAGACCGGAAGCGGCAACTACAGCCATGTCGCGTTCTATCGCGGCAGCACGAATGGCGCGTGGAGCGGCGGCCTGCCGTTCACGGCGCTGGGAGCGAACGAGTTCAGCCAGGGTCGCATCCGTCTGTCGGTCAGCCCGGACGGCGACACGGCGTCTCTGGACATCGACACGAACTACGACGGCGTGCCGGAGTTCACGTACTCCAGCTCCAACCTGAGCTCGATCTCCGGCGGCTTCGGCAAGAAGGCCGGCATCGGCGCATGGCAGGACGCCCGGTACGACAACTGGAACGCGACGCACGACGGGAACACGGACAACTTCAATCGCGCGAACGGGGCGATGAGCGGTCCGTGGGCGGCGTCGGCGGGCACGTTCGGGAACTTCTCGATCAGCGGGAACGCTGGGGCGCACACCGGGGGCGCCGACATCATGCGTTACACGGGCACGGGGGGCACGGGGACGTTCAACTCCAAGACCCAATGGGTTGATGTGAGGTCCGGTCCCGGGATTCATTACGTCGCCCTGTGCGCCGGCCTGGGCGGGACGAACAACCTGTTCGTCAAGATCCAGAACAACGGCGGAGCGCAGGACTTCGACCGCGTGTTCTTCTACCAGGGCAACAACGGCGGTGGCTGGACGGGTATGAACCCGAGCACGATCTTCAACGATCTGGCGACGCCGGTGAATCAGGCGCGGGTCCGCCTGTCGATCAGCGCCGACGGGGATCGCGCGACGTTTGACATCGACAACAACTTTGACGGCGTTCCCGACGAGTCGTTCACGCGGAGCGGCCTGAACAACATCTCGGGCAGTTTCGGCAACCAGTTCGGCATCGGCGCCTTCGGCACGAACTCCTTCGACAACTACGCACTGCTTGGCACCGCCGCCGACACGTTCACGCGGCCCAACGGGGCGATCGGCGGCACGTGGGCGGCCAACACCGGGCCGCTGAGTAACTTCAGCGTCTCCGGCAACATGGGCACCTACACCGGCGGCACCTCATCCAACATCATGCAGAACAACGGCTGGAAGGCCGCGACGATGGACCACCGCCAGTGGGTGGACATCAGCGTTCCGCCCAACTCAAGCACCGCGTTCGTCGCTCTGTGCGGCGGGCTCGGCGGCACCAGCAACTACTTCGTCAAGGTCCAGCAGAACGGCCTCGGGACGGGCTTCAACACCGCCGGTTTCTACGTCGGCAACAATGTTTCTGCATGGGCCATCACCGGCGGCTCTGCGTTCAATACGCTGACCACTCCGTTCACCTCAGGGCGTATCCGCGTGACGGTCGGACCCGATGGGGACACGATCACGCTGGATATCGACTCGAACTTTGACGGGATTCCCGACGAATCGCTCGTCCGTGGCGGGCTGGCGAGCCTGAAGTCCGGGATGGGCGACCGGTATGGCATCGGCGCTTTCGGCCCGGTGTCTTTCGACAACTGGAACGCCACGCCCGCGACGGCGGAAGCGTCCTGCTATCCCGACTGCAACGGTGACGGCTTGCTGAATCTCGCCGACTTCGGGTGCTTCCAGACCAACTTCGCCATCGGCAATTCGTACGCGGACTGCAACGGCGACCAGTTGCTCAACCTCGCCGACTTCGGCTGCTTCCAGACGAAGTTCGCGATCGGCTGCCCGTGAGCCGGGTCGGGTAGCTGTCTGATTCTGATAACCATTTCGGGCCGCCGGGTTCTCCGGCGGCCCGATTTCATTCTGGGGCAGCCCGGACGAAGGGACGCCACCCGGAACCACAGGTGCGAGCCGTCCGAAAGGTAACCCTTGCGGAGGCACCTTTCCCTGATACTCTCAGCCACGACGGGAGCCCGATTCGGGCCGGTATTCCGGTCCGGGACAGCTCCGGATTCACCCCCCATCCGGGGACGCGGAGACCGGCCATGACGAACCGTTGGAACTGTTTCCTGGCGCTGTTGTTCATCGCCGCGCTCGCCCTTGTCCCGTCGTTCGCCTCGGCCCAGATGGCGTCGGGCGACGGAGTCTGGACGCTGTTCGACCGGTTCACGCCGGCGCAGGCGGCGGGGACGCCATGGATCCGGACCGCCGTTTCGAAGGCCGCGGTGCTGAACCCCCAGCGGCTCGAGGTGATTCTCGCGCGGGCGCCGATGGAGTTCACGGCCGGCGCGGCGAACCCGGTGCGGGTGACGCTGCCGATGCCGGACGGGACGTTCGCGATGTTCGCGGTGGTCGAGTCGCCGGTGATGGCGCCCGAACTCGCCGCGAAGTTCCCGGAGTTGAAGACCTACGCGGGGCAGGGGATCGACGATCCGCTGGCGTCGGTGCGGTTCGACTGGACGCCCCAGGGGTTCCATGCGCAGGTGCTGGCGCCGAGCGGGGCGGTGTACATCGATCCGTACACCAGAGGGGATGTCACGCTGTACTCGGTCTACTACAAGCGCGACTATGTGAAGAAGAATGACGGGTGGCGGTGCCACTTCGGCGAGGCGGGGGCGGTGATCGCGCCGCCGGTGCCCACGAACACGTTGGGCGGTCCGGACGTCGGCGAGACGCTGCGGACGTACCGGCTGGCCAACGCGGCGACCGGCGAATACACGGCGTTCCACGGCGGGACGGTGGCGGCCGGGCTCGCCGCGATCGTCACGGCGGTGAACCGCGTGACCGGCGTGTACCAGGTTGATTTCTCGATCCGGTTCCAGCTGGTCGCCAATAACAACCTGATCGTGTACACGAGCGCCGGCGGCGACCCGTACACGAACAACAACGGCGGCGCGATGCTGTCGCAGAACCAGTCGACGTGTGATTCCGTGATCGGGAGCGCGAACTACGACATCGGGCATGTCTTCAGCACCGGGGGCGGCGGGATCGCGGGCCTCGGCGTCGTCTGCCGCGCGGGCCTGAAGGCGCAGGGCGTGACCGGTCTGCCGAGCCCGATCGGCGATCCTTTCTATATCGACTATGTCGCGCACGAGATGGGTCACCAGTGCGGCGGGAACCACACGTTCAACGGGACGGGCGGGAGCTGCAGCGGTGGGCGGGTGGGTTCGGCGGCGTACGAGCCCGGGAGCGGCTCGACGATCATGGCGTACGCGGGGATCTGCAGCGCGGACAACCTGCAGAACTTCAGCGATCCGTACTTCCACCATCACAGCGTGGCCGAGATCCGGTCGTACATGTCTTCGGGCCTGGGGAACGGGTGCGCGGCGCAGACGGCGACGGGGAACCTTGATCCGACGGTGAACGCGGGCCCTGACCGGACGATCCCGCGGGGCACCCCGTTCCAGCTCACCGCGGTCGGCAGCGATCCCAACGGTCATCCGCTGGTGTACCTGTGGGAGCAGCGGAACCTCGGCCCGGCGCAGGCGTCGTCGGGGGGCCAGTTCCCGGACAACGGGAGCAGTCCGATCTTCCGTTCTTGGAACCCGACGAGCAGCCCGACGCGGGTCTTCCCGCGACTTCCGAACCTGCTGGCGAACAACACGGTGATCGGCGAGTCGCTGCCCAATACGAACCGGACGCTGACGTTCCGCTGCCGCGTGCGTGACAACCAGGCTGCGGCCGGGGGTTCGGGCTTCGATGACATCAACGTGGTCGTGACGACGGCGGCGGGCCCGTTCCAGGTGACGTCTCCGAACACGGCGGTGGTGTGGTCGGGTGTTCGGACGGTGACGTGGAACGTGGCGAGCACCAACCTGGCGCCGGTGAGCACGGCGAACGTGAACATTCTGCTGTCGACGGACGGCGGGAACACGTTCCCGACGACGCTCGTGTCGAATACGCCGAACGACGGTTCGCAGGACATCACGCTGCCGAACATCAACACGACGGCGGCGCGGATCCGCGTCGAGGCGGTGAACAACATCTACTTTGATGTTTCCAACACCAACTTCACGATCCAGCCGGCTCCGTGCTACCCCGACTGCAACGGGGACGGGCTGGTCAACCTGGCGGACTTCGGGTGCTTCCAGACGAGTTTCGCGATCGGGTTCGCCTACGCGGACTGCAACAACGACACGATCCTCAACCTGGCTGATTTCGGGTGCTTCCAGACGAAGTTCGCGCTCGGGTGCCCGTAGGCGGGACGTGTCCGGGGGCGTCGGGCACGGGCTTGTACGCCGGGCCCGGTCGTGTACCATTGCGTGGGCATGAAGCTTCCCGCTGAGATCGTGGGCCGGT
>CAZMPE010000230.1:0-5022 GCA_964567955.1 uncultured Phycisphaeraceae bacterium
CGGAAGGGAGTCTTCTACCTATCTCCTTGCATCGGGTCGGCGCGGTCGAGAATCGATCGGGGCAGCGTGATACCGAGCCGCTCGGCGACGACGGGGTTGAACACGACCGTGAATCGGGGGCGTATAACTCTGTCTTCGGGCGATCCTGAAGGGGCCTTTACCACCAACTCGGCGGCCTGCCGGCCTTGCTCAGCGGGGTCGATGGAGGTACCCAGGAGCGCGCCGGCGGTAACAAACTGAGGTGAGAACCCGAAGACCGGGATGTTGCGCCGGAGGGTGGAGAGCAGGAGTTTGCGCATCACGGCTGTGTCGTAAACGGCTCGGTCGGGGGCGGTCCAGAGGACATCGATCGTGCGATCGGCGAGCACGTCGATCGCGTCGGCTGGAGAGGAGTGCAGGGCGAGGTCGACGGCGTCCATAGTCCAGCCCGCGGGGAGGGCGGCGCGCACACGGTCGGGGATCTTCGCTGAGGCGGGCGCCGCCGAGTTGAAGAGCAGCCCGACGGTACGGGCCTTGGGCAGCGCCTCGGCGATGAGGGCGAACTGGTCCTTGAGCGGGACATCGGTGGTGACGCCGGGCGTCGGAGGGTCGGCGGTCAACCCTGCGGATGCGGGATCGGAGACCATGGTGTAGATCAGGCGGGCGGGGGGCGCGAGCGTGCCTTTGCACGCGGCGGCGGCGGGCCCGCCCACGGCCAGCACGAGGTCGGCCTTGAGCGTGAGCGGATCGGTGTCGGGGTCGAGGACCGAGGATGTGACGGTGTGCCCGTCTCGCCGGAGGCGTTCGGCCGCGGCCTGCTCGGCCTGGCGGTAGGGGCCCGCGTCGGCGCTGAGGAGGATGAGGATGTGGTCCGCGAGCGCGGGGGAGGCGAGCAGGAGCGCGAGCGCGCAGAAGGCCTTCGCGCCGCGGCGCGGGAGCGAGAGTCGGTGCTTGCGTCCGTGCAAGTACATCGCTGGCGCTGGATCAGAACTTCATCTGGAATCGGGCGAAGAGGGTGCGGCCGGCGCCCTCGGTTCCGGTGAACGAGCCGGCCTGGAGAACGGGGTGCGTGTCGGAATCGAAGACGTCGGTGACGCCGATCAGCAGCTCGGCGCGCTTGTCGAAAAGGTCGAAGGCGGCGGTCAGGTCCAGGCGGTGCGTTCCCGGCGCGGCGACGTTATCGAAGTTCGTCGGGCTGCGGTCCTGATTGGACGGCGTGACATCGGTGAAGCGGTAGTTGGCCGAGAACGTCACATCCTCGACGGGGCTCAGGCGGCCTATCACACCGACCTTGTGGTTGGCGGGAAACCAGCCTCGGATACTCTGAGTCGGTTCGTCGGGCTCGATGTCGTTGTAGGCGTACCACGGGGCGATGCTGGCGCTTCGGTCGCCGAGGCGGAGTTCGGCCTCGAGTCCGTGCCCGGTGCCGCCGTCGATATTCGCGAAAGTGAAGAAGCGACGGCCAAAGCCCATCGGGTCGGGGACGCCGCTGTAGCTGATGAGGTCCTCGTAGCGGTGGTAGTACCCGTCGACGCGGAGGAGTGCGTGCTCGTCGAGGCGGGCGGAGTACCCGATCTCCGCCGCGTACACCTGCTCGTTATCCAGGTCGTCGGCGGGGAGCCAGTTGAGGAGGAAGACTCCGGGCATCCCGGGTACGGGCCCGGCCTCGCCGTTGAGGCCGCGGGCGCCGGCGAGCGGTGCACGGAAGGCTTTCGCTCCGCTGAAGCGGAGGATGTGGTTCTTCTCACGGTCGAGCGCGATCAGGGCGCTGACTCGGGCCGACCAGTCGGGGTGTGTCTCAGAGTAGTAGTCGGCACGGAACTGGCTCTCGACCGTGAGCGTGTCGGAGACGGTCCAGCGGTCGATTATGAACGCGCCGGCCCACCAGGCGCTCTCCTCGCCGGAGCGCATCAGATGGCCCGGGGGCTTCTCTTCGAAGTTGACGTAGTTGGAGCGGACATTGCCGCCGAAGGTGAGGGTGTGGTCGCTCGAGACGCGCTGCTCGACCTGGATCTCAAGGTCGTTCTCGGCGGCGTCGTACCCCCAGAACTGCGGGCTGTCGGTGCGCTCAAAGTTGCCGAACCAGCGGGCGTAGAGTCGGCCGTCCTCGAGGTCGCGTTCGTACTGGGCGAAGGCCCGGGTGGTCTCCATGAGGACGTCGCGGGCGGGAAGCGTGAACGCGAGTTCGAAGGGGCCGTGTTCGACATTCGAATGGGCGAGGCCGAAGCGGAAGCGGGCGACGTCGCTGACGCGGTACTCGGCCTCCGAGTCGATCATGGCGTTGCGCGAGAAGTCGCGCGACATGAACGTGTCGTTGGCGATGGCGTCCTCGGAGGACTCCTGCTCGCTGTAGCCGAGGGAGACGCGGTAATCCAGATCACCGGCGCCGTCACCGGCCCGGAGGTGCGTGAACGTGTCGCCGTCCTCGTTGAGCGTGAACGAAGTCAGGACGCCGTGGGTCTGTGAAGGGCGTTTGGGAATGATGTTGATCACGCCGTTCAGGGCGTTGGCGCCCCACGCCGCGCCGCCCGGCCCGCGGGCAACCTCGATGCGTTCGATGTCCTCGGGGAAAATCGGGAGGCGGATGAACTCGACGCCGCCGAAGACGGGGTTGGTGGCGTTGCGTCCGTCGATGAGAACGAGCGTGCGGTCGGAGAACTCGAAGTGGAGGCCGTGCACGCCGAGGGCGGTGCGGTTACGGTCGATGGTCAGGACGTCCATCCCGGGGACGAAGCGGAGCATGTCGGGGATGTTGATGAGGCCGCCGTAGTGGATGTCGTCGGCCGAGATGACGGAGATGGGCATGCCCGCGTTGGTCAGGGGACGGGCGGTCCTGGAGGCCGTGATGACCACCGGGACGTTCTCAAAGAGCAGCAGTTCGCCACCCATTGAGTTGGGTTCGGCGGGCGGCTGCGCGGCGGGCTGGGGTTGGATGTCCGCCGGCGGGTTCGGCTGTTCCTGCGCGCGGGTCCATCCGGCGCCCGCGGCCATGCCCGCGAGCGAGATCAGGAACCCCATGGATCGTGGAGGAAGCGCAAGGGCCGCGCTCCGAGCGTTGAGAGACGGTGCGTGCCGACGCGTGGCGCGTGTCTTGTCCATGATCTTCGGCTCCGATGGAGGTCGGGCAGCGATCCACCCCTTCAAACGGGGGGATCGGCGCACCCGTTGCTGTCACGGGCAAGGACCTATCGGGCGGTGCATCCGCGGACGTAATCCGCCGGTGAACGGCGGCCATGAATATGGGTGTTTTGACTCGGTCGCGTCCCACGAGCCGGGGGGGCGGCTTCAGGTTATCTGGAGTGTGGTGCGCGCGGGCTGACCGGCTCAGGGGATTCGGCGCAGGACCGCGGCGTTGAACGGGCGCCCTTCGCGCTTGTACTTCCGCTCGAAGTTCGTGCCGACGAGTTCGCCCGCGCCGGCGGCGGCGGTGGGGGCGAAGGGGAGTTGCTCGAATCGCGCGGGGGCCTCAGGGCGGGTGGCGCGGGCGAAGTGCTCGAGCATCCAGGCCCAATACTCGTCGTGGTCGGTGACGATGCGGAGTTCACCGCCGGGCGTCAGGACGCGGTGGGCGTCGGCGAGAAAGGCGTCCTGAACAACGCGGCGTTTGTGGTGCCGGGTCTTGGGCCAAGGGTCCGAGAAGTAGAGGTGGATGACGCGGACGCACGAGTCGGGGCAGCGCCAGCGAAGGAACTCGGTGGCGTCGGCGTTGAGCAGGCGGACGTTGCGGAGCCCGGCGCGCCGGCAGCGGTCCGCGGCGTAGCGGTAGAACTCACCGGCCCATTCGATGCCGAGGAAGTTGGCGGCGGGCTCGGCGGCGGCCTGCTGGAGGAGGAACGTGCCCTTTCCGGAGCCGATCTCGATGTGCAGCGGGTGTTCGGGGTGCTCGAACCAGGCGCGGGGGTCGGCGCGCGGCTCTCCGGGGCCGGGGAGGGGGCCGAGCTCCTCGGAGGTGAGGCCGATTGAGCCGGGTGCGGCGTCGAGAATGCGTCCCTTGCCCAATCCGAAGGACATGGCGGAGTGTAGGTGACGCCGACGGGGATTCCGGAACGGGGCGATCCTCCAGGCCTCCCAACCGTATAACCAGATGGAACATGGCCCGGGATACGGTTCGTGTCGCGCTCCGGAAGAGCCGATATCACCGGCCGGCGGGGGCGAGCGCAGGAAGGCCTCGCCCGAGCGCTTCAAGGACGATTCCCCTCGGTGGACGCCGCGTCCGCCGGTGAGGGCTCCGGTTTCACTATCCCGCGCGTTCGGCTCGGGGGAAGGAACACGCCATGTCCGCGTTCGGCAAGTCTGGCGCATCGTTCGGTCGGCTCGAGGGCGGTTCGGTAGCGGGCGATCTGGCCTCGCTGGTGGAGTCGCGCCTGGACCGGCGCCGATTCCAGGAGCAGCACTGGGAGGGGACGTTCTGGGAGTACCTCGACCTGTGCTACGCGAACCCGGGGATCGTGCGCAACGCGTACCAGCGGCTCTACGACGCGATCCTCGCGCACGGGAGCGAGAAGTACAAGATGTTCAAGAAGGAGTGCGTCCGGTACCACTTCTTCTCCGATCCGTTCGAGCAGGGCGCGGGCAACGGCGGCGACGGGATCTTCGGGCTTGATTTCGCGCTGATGCAGCTGGTCGATTTCTTCCGCTCCGCGGCGGAGGGGTACGGGACGGACCGGCGGATCCTGCTGCTGCACGGGCCCGTGGGTTCGAGCAAGTCGACGATCGTTCGGCTGCTGAAGAAGGGGATCGAGGCGTACTCGCGGACGGACGAGGGCGCGCTCTACTCGTTCTCCTGGATGCTCGACGAGACGTGCGAGGTCTCCGCGGCGGACGGGGGCGGGGCGCGGCGCAGCCATGCCTTCAAGTGCCCGATGCACGAGGACCCGCTGGTCCTGGTGCCGCGCGAGGCGCGTGAGAGCCTGCTCGAGCGCCTCAACGAGCGGTACGCGCCCAAGCACCATGGCGGTCGGTTGCGGCTGCCGCAGGAGCCGGACCCGTTCTGCCGCAAGATCTTCGACGACCTGATGAAGTTCTACGCCGGCGATTGGCGCA